>JBBIHL010000001.1:0-28117 GCA_037447075.1 Candidatus Eiseniibacteriota bacterium
GGACGCTCGTCCCGGTCTTCATCGCCGTGGTGGCGCTCTGGATCGTGCCCGGCATCCTGCTCGCCACGCCGCTGCGCGACCAGGCCTGGCTGCGGGAGTGGAGCGTGCGGCTGCCGGAGACCTCGGTGCCGCTGCTGGGCGGGCTGGCCCTGTTCCTCCTGCCCAGCGGCCGGGGCAAGGAGCGCATCCTGGACGTCGGCGTGCTGCGGCGCATCGACTGGTCCACGCTCCTGCTCTTCGGCGGCGGGCTCTCGCTGGGCGGCCTCATGTTCGAGACCGGACTGGCGCGCGCGCTGGGCGAGGCCATCTTCGCCGCCGTGCCGCTCAAGGGCATGGTGGGGATCGTGCTGGCCGCCACGCTGATGGGGGTCGTGGTGAGCGAGATGACCAGCAACACGGCGAGCGCGAGCCTGGTGGTGCCGGTGGTGCTGGCGCTCGGGCAGGCCGCGGGCGTGGATCCGGTGAAGCCCGCGCTCGCCGCCACCGTGGCCTGCTCGTTCGGGTTCATGCTGCCGGTCTCCACCCCGCCCAACGCCCTGGTCTACGCCACCGGCCGCGTGCGCATCGGTGAGATGGTCCGTTACGGCGCGCTGCTCGACGTGCTGGGCGTGGCGCTGATCACCGCCTGGGTGACGCTGGTGGGCTAGCGGCGGCGGGCCCTCCGGCGGCCCGGGTTGCTCGGTGCTTGCGCTCCGCGAGCGTCGTGTTATCCTTGTTTCGGTGGTTGGCGAATAACCGAACGAGGGAGGCATGTCGGTCAACCAGGTGTTCCGCGCGCTCGGCGACCCCACCCGCCGGGAGATCCTGCGGCTGCTGCGGTCGCGGGACATGACCGCGGGCGAGCTGGCCGAGCGCTTCGAGCTCGCAAAGTCCACGCTCTCCGGGCACTTCAGCGTGCTCCGGCAGGCGGGGCTGATCGTGGCCGAGCGCCGCGGGACCTCCATCGTCTACAGCCTCAACCTCTCGGCCTTCGAGGAATCGCTGGCCTGGATGGTCGGGCACCTGAACGCGCGCGCCCGCAGGAAGGAGAAGACGTCATGAAGCTCTCTTGGCGAACCGAGCTGCCCCAGTGGCTGATCCTGGGCGGGATGTTCCTGCTCGCCGCCTCGAGCTGGAGCCGGACGCCCGACCGCGTCCCGGTCCATTGGGGCCTGCAGGGGCAGGTGGATCGTTACGGCGGGCGCTTCGAGGGCCTGCTCGGCATCCCGCTGCTCGCGCTCGGGATCTACGCGGCGATGCTCCTCCTGCCCCGCGTGGATCCCGGGCGCGCCAACTACGAGCGCTTCGCCGGGGCCTATGCCACCACCCGCATCGCCGTGCTCACCCTCATGGCCGCGATCTACGGCATCATCCACCTGTGGGTCCGCGGCATCCAGGTGGACGTCGCCGCGGCGGTGCCGTTCCTGGTGGGCGCCCCGTTCCTGGTCTTCGGCAACATCCTGGGAAGGTGCGGCCCAACTGGTTCTTCGGCATCCGCACGCCCTGGACGCTGTCGAGCAAGCTCTCCTGGACCCGGACCCATCGGGCGGGCGGCTGGCTCTTCGTCGCGCTGGGGCTGGCGTTCATGGCGGTGGGGGTGGTGCGCGCGTCCTGGGCCGTGTGGGCCGCGTCCGGGCTGATGCTGGCGGGCGCCGTGGGTCTCGCGGTGTATTCCTATGTGGTCTGGCGCGGCGATCCCGACAAGATCCCTCCGGCGGGAACGCTCCCGGCGTAGGCGATGGCGGGAGGCCCGGACATGGCAAGCAAGACGATGCGGGGCATCCCTTCGGACACCCCGCATTCGTGTTCGGGTGGCACGCCCCGGTCGGGCGCTCGCCACCCGCCGAGTGGCCGCCCCTGGAGGCGGTACGCTTCACCGCCGTCGCGACGGTCCAAGCCTCGGCGTAACGGCTTGCGGCCACGCGGGAGAGGGGCGCGACCGCCGGTGCTTGGTGCTGATGCCGCGCGGGTGGAGCCCGCGCTCGTGGGAGGGAAAGAGCAAGGCGCGAACCAGTCGCCGGGGCGGCGGCCGCCCCGCGAATGACACGGACATACGCGGCGCGCCGAGGAGCCTGGGTGAACTCGCGCAGGCGGCTTGCAAGGGGCGGCACGCGGAATGAGGCCCGGCCGGGCAGCGGCGGGCGATCGCTTGCCTTCGGTCATGTGGTCCCGGCCGGCGCACGAGGAGGTCGTATGACGCTTCGACGTGGGTTGACGCTTCCCGCACTCGCATGCGGGCTGGCCCTGACGATGGGCGCCGCCATCGCGCCGGCGGCCGAGCCGCCCGCCACGCCTGCTCCCTTCGACAGCGCGGCGGTGTGGGCGAGGTCGCGCGAGCTGTTCGCGGCCTATCGCATCACCGACGCGACGCGCATGTGGCAGGACTTCGACGACAACATGCGCGCGGCGATGGGCAGCGTCGAGCAGTTCGAGAAGGCGCTGAAGAACATCACGGAGCAGGTGGGAGACGCGACCCGCTGCGTCAACGAGCGCGTCACCTTCGAGAACGGCTACTGGTTCTACCGCGCCGACTGCCTCTACTCGAAGTCGCCGGTCCCGCTCACGCTCGCCTTCGTCTACACGCCCGGCGGGAAGCTGGGCGGGTTCTGGGTGAGGCCCGAGGCCAAGCCCCACGCCAGCCGCTTCCTCGACTACCAGACCAAGACGCCGCTGCGGCTCCCGTTCCACGGCGAGTGGAGCGTGGTGTGGGGCGGCGTGACGCTTCAGGACAACTACCACGCGGTCGCCCGGGACCAGCGCTTCGCCTACGACGTGTGGGTAGTCCGGGACAGCGCCACGCACGCCGGGACCGGGGCGCTGCCCGCGGACTACTACTGCTTCGGGCTCCCGATCGTGGCCCCGGCCGCGGGCAGGGTGGTCTGGGCGAACGACGGGCTGCCGGACAACCGTCCCGGCCAGATGAATCCCCGCGAGCCGTTCGGCAACGGGGTGGTGCTCGACCACGGCAACGGCGAGTTCTCCGTGTTCGCGCACTTCAGGCGCGGCAGCGTGCGCGTCAAGCGCGGCCAGCCGGTTGCGGAGGGCGACACGCTGGGGCAATGCGGCAACTCGGGGAACAGCAGCGAGCCGCACCTGCATTATCACCTGCAGAACGGCCCCGACCTCCTGGTGGCGGAGGGGCTGCCCGCCTACTTCGTGGACTACCTCTCCAACGACAAGCCGGTCGAGCGCGGCATGCCGGTGAAGGGCGAGCGCGTGATGCGGAAGCCGTAGGCGGCCGGCGCCTGACTTGCGTTTTCGGCGCCGCCCTGCGATTTTGGCCTCGACCCCCCACGCCAACTCTGGAGGTCCTCCATGCCCGCGCGCCGGCGCCGGGCGGCCGGGCGCCGCCCTGCCGTGCATCGCTATGGCCGTCTCGCCACGCCCATCGAGGAGCGCTACGCGCCGGCCACCGTGCTGGTGCACGGCAAGTTCCGCTCGCGCCACTGGGATTACTCCGAGCACATCGTGCCGCCGATCTCGGCCTCGGCCGCCTACCGCCTGGTCAGCGCCGAGCGTGGCGCCGAGGGCTTCCTGGAGTTCGCCAATCCCGAGTTCAACCGGGCCACCAGCGCCCCGATCTACATCTACGACCGGCTCGACGAGCCCACCCGCGGCATGCTCGAGGAGAACCTGGCGCTGGCCGAGGGCGGCGAGCGCGGCGTGTGCTTCGCCACCGGGATGGGGGCCATCTCGGCGGCGCTGGGCGTGCTGCTGCGCGCCGGCGACCGCGTGGTGGCGCACCGCGCGCTCTACGGCTGCACCTACTCGCTGTTCCACAACTGGTACCCGCGCTACGGCATCGCGGTCGAGCTCACGGACCTCAACGACGCGCGCTCGCTGGGCCGGCTGCTCGCCGACGACCGGGTCATGGCGGTCTACTTCGAGACGCCCTGCAACCCCACGCTGGAGCTGGTGGACATCCGGCGGGTGGTGGGCGCCGTGGCGCGCGCCAACGCCGACCGGGCGCTGCGCAGGCGCGGGCGCAAGCACCGGCGCATCTTCACCGTGGTGGACAACACCTTCGCCACCTCCTTCTGCCAGCGGCCCATCGCGCTGGGCGTGGACGTGGTGGTGCACAGCCTCACCAAGAACCTGGGCGGCTTCGGCACCGACATGGGGGGGGCGGTGATCGCGCCGCGCCTGCTCGAGCCCGACCTGCTGCTGCTGCGCAAGGACTACGGGGCGCCGCTCGCGCCGCGCAGCGCATGGCCCATCCTGGTCTACGGGCTGCCCTCGCTCGCCGTGCGGGTGCGCCAGCAGCAGAGCTCCGCCCTGCAGGTGGCGCGCTTTCTCGAACGGCACCCGCGCGTGGCGCGCGTCGCCTACCCGGGATTGCGTTCGCACCCGCAGCACGCCCTCGCGCGCCGGCAGATGCGCGACCCCGACGGGCGCTTCGCGCCCGGCACCCTGGTCTACTTCACGTTGCGCGGCACGCCCCGCGAGGCGCGGCGGCGGGGCGCCCGGCTCATGGACCACCTGGCCCGCTACTCGATGGCGGTGACGCTCGCGGTGAGCCTTGGCCAGGTGCGCACGCTCATCGAGCACCCCTCCTCCATGACGCACGCGCCGGTGCCGCCCGAGGATCAGGTGCGCGCCGGCATCGAGCCCGGGGGCATCCGGCTCTCCCTGGGGCTCGAGGACCCCAAGGACATCATCGCCGACCTGCGCGACGCCCTGGGGCGGGTGTGAGGGCGTGGGGGTGGCGCCGAGCCGCACCCACGGGGTACAGTTGTTGCAGCGACCCGCGACATCGGCATCGGTCCGCCCGGAGGCCTCGTGGTGCGTTGCACCTTGCACGGATTCGCCCTTTCCCCTGCGGTGCGTGCCGTCACGTGGGCGCTGCTTCTCGGCATGGCGGCGACCCCTTCGGCCCACGCCGCCAGCTCGCTGCGCTTCCACGGCAACGGCGCCGGCGACATTGACCGCGTGAAGATCCGCGTTGACGACCCCGCGACCTCGCTGCCGGGGCCGCCCGCGGACGTCGGCGCCACTGACTTCACGATCGAGTTCTGGATGAAGGCGGGCGCGGCGGAGAACACGGCGGCGGCCGTCGGCTGCGGCGACAACATCGCCTGGATCTACGGCAACATCGTGATGGACCGCGACCGCTTCAACCAGGACCGCAAGTTCGGGCTGTCCGTCGCAGGCGGCGTCCTGGTCTTTGGCGTGAGCGGCGACGGCACAGGCGACCGCACCCTTTGCGGCACGACCACCGTGCTCGACGGCCGGTGGCACCACGTGGCCGTCCAGCGGCGGCGCTCGGACGGCTGGATGTGGCTCTTCGTGGACGGCCGCCGCGAAGCCGACGAGGACGGCCCCGACGGCGACGTCTCTTATCCCGACGACGGCGTGCCGGGCGACTACTGCGGCGGACCGTGCCTGAACAGCGACCCGTTCCTGGTGTTCGGCGCCGAGAAGCACGATGCCGGCTCCGCGTTCCCGTCCTACGGCGGCTGGCTCGACGAGATCCGACTCTCCGACGTGCTGCGCTACTCCAGCGACTTCACGCCAGGCGCCGTGCCGTTCGTGCCCGATGCGAACACGGTGGCGCTCTACCACCTGGACGAGGGAGCGGGCGATCTCGTCGGCGACTCCTCCGGTGCCGCGGGGGGACCAAGCGATGGCGAGCGCCGCTTCGGGGGGTCGCCCGCCGGCCCCGAGTGGTCGGCCGAGACCTTCAATGGCGGAACGACCGGCGTCGGCGGCGGCGCGCCCTCCGGCCGGCTGGCCTTGAGCGTGCGGCCGAACCCGGCGCGGGGAGCGGTCACCATCCAGGCGCGGGGCGACTTCGGCGCCGCGCCGCCGCCGCTCGCCATCTACGACGTCGCCGGTCGCCGGGTGGCGCTGCCCACCGGGAGTGCGGTGGCTGGCGGCGTCGAGTACCTCTGGCGGGCCGAGGGCCGCGACGCCGCGCGCGGCGTCTATCTGGCCATCGTGCGGGCGGGGGGAGCGGCGCTCACCGGAAGTCTGGTCTTGCGGTAGGGGGCGAGGGTCCCCCGAACGGCTCCTGCGCTGGCTGGGCCGCGATGCGGCCGCGGACGATGCGGGCGCAAGGCAGCATCCCTGCGCGCTGCAGGGTCAGCCGCGAGGCGTGATTGTCCTTGTGGCAGCGCGCGCCGGGAATACACCCCTTCTCGCGGCAGACCCGCTTGAGCTCCTGGACCAGATAGCTCCCGTAGCCCCTGCGCCGATACGGCGCTGCCACCTCCAGGTAGATGTCGGCGTAGGGTGGGTTGTAGTGGAACATGAGCCCCCCTGTCGCCACGAGCTCCCGATCCACCTGGAGTCCCCAATCCCCGACCGGCTCCCGGGAGTGCGAGAAGATGCTGGCACGGTCGGCGTCCGTCAGCGGCCGCAGCACGGCGCCCGGCGGGGCATGCTGGGTCGTGAACGTGTCCGCAAACAAGATGATCTCGCTCACCAGATCCACTGAACAGTCGAAGAGGAGCAGCGCGAGGAGAATGTCGTTCGTCTGGGTTTCGATGTATCGCGCCGCCGTGGCGGCGATGAGCGCGCGCAGGAGGGGCAAGGCCGCAGCTTGGTGGGCGGGATGAACGTGGAACTCCTTGATGATCTCCCTCGGTCCGTCCGGGTTGCCTGCGACCGAGCCATACCCGACCACCTGCCCTCGCATGTGGAGGAGGTACGAATCGGTGAGGCCGCGCGCATGATACGAGTCGTGCACGATCTGGCAGTTCATGGCGCGGCGATACGCGTCGCGGAGACCGAGGATCGCGTCGAGCGGCACGCGCGTGACCTGGATGGGGACCGGTTCAGCCACGGTTTCGCCTCATGCCAGAGAACGACCGTCCGGGGGGCACCGGCGGCGCGCGGAGGCCCCGAGGGGGGGCAATCCCGACTACTCCGCGCTGCTGGTGTGATCGTGCACGATCCTCCAGCCCAGGCGCGGGAAGCGGCGCAGGACCAGCGTGAACAGCCCGTGCGGCGCGTCGGTGCCGCGTTTGAGGAACCACGCCCCGCGCACCAGCGCCACGTCGCGCCCCAGCGGCGTGATGGCGTGGATCTCGAAGTCCAGCCGCCCCATTTCGCGGCCTTCGGACTGGTAGCGGCGCACGTAGCGGTCGTAGGCGGCGCGCCAGCCCTGCTGCACGTCCCCGGCGCTGTAGAAGGTGAGCGAGTCGGACTTCCAGTAGCCTTCCATGAAGCCCGCGAGGTCGCCGTGGTTCCACGCGGTCTGCTGGTCGGCGAGCAGCTTGCGCACGCCGGCGACGGCCTCGGCGGCCTCTGCCGGGCGACCGGCGCGCGCCTGCTGCGCGGGTGCGCGACCCGCGAGGAGCGCCGTGGCCACCAGCGCGACCGGCGCCGCGATGCGCCGCACGCCGCGCGTCACGGCCCCATCCCGCCCAGGAAGATCGCGTTGAACAGCATCTTGAACGTGCCCTGCGTCTGTCCACGGTGCTGCACGCGCGGTCCGAAGAGCACCAGCCGGCCCTTGCCCCGCCGGGTCTCCACCACCGCCGCGCGACCCGTCATGAGCTGCGTGCCCGCCGCCCAGCCGCTCGCCACGATCTGGTCGGGATACTGGGGGAATCGCGCCGCCACGCTGCGGTCCACCTGGGCGCCGGGGATGCTGGTGGCGAAGACGGGGCCGGTGGTGTAGTAGGCCGCGCAGCGCTCGGGCATGCCGAAGCCGATCGGCTGCGAGGGATCCACCTCCAGGTTCACGAGCGTTCCCGGGAGCGAGTAGTCCACCGGCTTCAGCTTGTCCACCACGTTCCGGACCGGCACGTTGAACTCCTCGATGGGAAGCGCGCACGAGGAGGCCAGGCAGATCAGCGTGCCCCCCTGTTCCACGAACTCCTTCAGCGCCTCCACGCCCTCCTTGCCGATGCCGCCCTGGTAGGGCGGGGGCAGCGGCTCGAAGTACTGGGGCTGGCCTTCCTCGGGCTTGGGCCGGCCCTCCACGATGACGTTCTTGTCGTCGTCGGGCAGGATCACGACGTCGACGCGCGAGCGCAGGTTGCGCTGCTTCATTGCGGTGTTGTCGAGGCTGGCGTACTTGAACTCGTGCCGATCCAGCACCAGGCGCGTCCACCCCTCGTCCATCGAGGCGGCCCAGGGCTTGTAGATCCCCACCCGCGGCGCGCGCAGCGGGACGCGGTCCACGTGGGGCAGCTCGGGCAGCCGCACCAGGGTCACGCGCACGGCGCGCACCAGCTCGTCCAGCAGGGGGGCGGCGGTGATGGGCACGATGAAGGCGCCGGGCGCGAAGCGCCGGTCGCCCACCTGGAAGCCCTGCAGCGCGCGCTCGAGCCTGACCCCGCGCAGCAGCAGGTGGTTGGCCGCGCGCGCCGCCTGGTTCGAGGCGGCGTCCAGGGCGAATCCCGCCGCCCCTTCGCCCACCACGGCGCCCGCCGGCCACGGGGTCTCGGTGAGCTTCTCCAGGTAGGCGCCGAACGCCTGGTCCACGCGCGCCCAGCTCACTCCCATCGAGAGCGGCAGCGTCCAGGCGGTGACGTCGTAGGGCCGGTAGATCTCCCGGGTGTCGGGTCCCTGGCGCACCTCGGGGTAGCGCTGGCGCTCCATCATCTCCATCAGGAACCCGCGGTAGGGCTGCGCGGCCAGGAAGACGATGCTGCCCGCCGGGAACTCCCGCCCGTCCGCGGTGCGCGCCGCGGCGCGCGCGCGGTGGGCTTCGAGCCCGCCCTCGCGCAGGATGTCCACGAGCTGCGCCGCCGCGTGCGGATCGTGCTGGCCGGGCGGGACCAGGTAGGCGTAGGGCGCCTCCTGCCTGCCACGCTCCACCGCGGCGCGCGCCATCTCCAGGGCGCCTTGCAGGATCTCGCGGCGGTAGCTCGAGCAGGTCTCCAGCAGGCTGTTCGAGGCGATCAGCTCGTAGTCCACGATGTCGCGCAGCCGCCACCAGCCGCCCGGCCAGGGGTTGGGGAAGTTCATCTGCTGCTTGTAGTCGGGCAGCCCCTTGCGCGCGCCGCCCAGCTCGTTGGGGTCCACGTAGACCGGCGTGGCGATCCGGGCCGAGGCCACCTCGGTGAGGAGCGGCACCACGTTCTTCAAGGCCGCGGTGTGGATGGTTCCGCCCGGCCAGTAGGCGTCGTAGGCGTAGGAGTCGATCACTCCCGTCTTGCCGGCCTGCTCCAGGCGCAGCGCCTGGTTCACGCCCACCAGGGCGGTCAGACGCCACTGCAGCGGGTGGACCAGGGGCGTGAGCGGGTCGGTGAACGGCGGCACAAAGATCCGCGGCGTGGTGGGGCCCATCTGGTGCTCGTCGAGGAACACCTGCGGGAACCACTCGTGGTGGAGCACCCGGTTGACCAGCCGGGTCTCCGCCAGGTTGAGCATGAACCAGTCCCGGTTGTTGTCGTGTCCCGCGTAGTGGTGGTAGAGCCACGGCAGCCGGCCGCCCTCCCACGGCGTGCCGAGGTACTTGCGGTAGTAGTCCACGATCATGTCGCAGCCGTCGGGATTGATGGAGGGCATGAGCAGGAGGATCACGTCGTCGAGCCAGCGCTTCACCTTGGGGTCATCGCTGGTGGCCAGGTCGTGCGCCCACTCCATGGCCATCTGGCTCGAGCCGATCTCGCTGGAGTGGATGTTGCACGTGACGAGCAGCACCACCCTGCCCTCGTCCACCAGCCGGCGCGCCTCCTGCTCGGAGAGCCCGCGCGGATCGGCGAGCCGCCGCGCGACGTCGCGGTAGCGTTCGGCGTCACGCAGGTTGGTCTCGCTGGAGATGGCGGCCACGATGAGCTTGCGCCCCAGCGTGGACTCGCCCAGGGACCGCACGCTCACCCGGTCCGAGGCTCTGTCCAGGGCCTCGAAGTAGCGCACGATCTGCCCGTAGTCGGCCAGCTTGCGGTCGGCGCCCACGCGGAAGCCGAGGAAGGCTTCCGGCGAAGGCGGTGCCGCCACGGCGGCGGCGGCGAGGCAGAGGCAGAGCGAGGCGAGCAGCGTCTTCACGGCAGGCGTCCTCCGGATTGGGGTTGGAACGGCGGCGCTCCGGCCTGCGGAGCGCTCAGCCCACGCGGGGCTCCCCCCGGGCGGTCGGCGGATCCACGCATCGCGGGCCGGCGCCTCGCGCGTACGAAAAGGAACTCCGGCACCTCGCGCCCCGCCGCCACGCGCCGCGGCGTCACGCGCATGCGCACCACCATCACGCGGTCCATCTCGATCGCGTCGCCGAGGCGGTAGGGCTGCGCCTCGGGAGCGACCGGGTCCGGCCGGTCCTCCATGGAGGTCGCCAGATCCACCCGGTAGGTGAGGCCTTCGACGCTCACCGGCTCGAACCACTCCGCCAGCTCGCGGCGCAGCCGTCTCTCGTCGTAGGGATTCGTGTGGTACGGGTTGAGGCGGTTCTCGAGCCGGTTGAAGGCGTCGTTGGGGGTCTTGAGGACGAGCAGCCCCCCCGGTTTGAGCGCGCGCGCCGCGTGCGAGAGGAAGCCGCGGCCCTCGGGCAGGTGCTCGATCACCTCGCTGGAGAATACCACGTCGGCCGACCCGTCGGGCACCGGGAACGGCCGCGTGGCGTCGTGGACGCAGAAGCGCAGGTTCGGCGCGAGATGGCGCGCGCGCGCGGTCGCGATCGCCTCGTCCGACCGGTCGAACGCGTGCACCTCGGCGGCGCAGCGCGCGAACAGCGCGGCGCCCGCGCCCTCGTTGGTCCCCGCGTCCACCACCACGCGCCCGGCCACGTCGGGGAGCGCGAGGTGATAGGGCACCAGGTTCATGCGCAGGAAGCCGCCCGGCTGCCGGCCCAGCACGAACCGCTCGCAGGAAGCGCCCGGCTCGAGGCCGCCGAAGTCCCGATAGGGGTCCACGCGGACGTAGCGCGCCCCCAGCCCGCCCAGCACCAGCTTCAGGTTGGCGCCCGCCCGCTCGAGGAGTCGGCGCGCGTAGTGGAAGTCCCGGTATCGCACCAGCGCGACCATGAAGCGTCCGGCTCGCGAGCTCACGAGTCCTCGCGTGGATGCCCGGTGATGGGCGATGGCCTGCGTGCCGCGGATGAGCGCGGCAGTATAGCATGCGACCTCGCTCGACATTGACAGCCGCCGCCGGCAGCGCCGACACTGCGCGCCCTATGGCGTCGGCCCGGGTCGCGTTGTGGCGGGAGCGCATCCTCCGCTTCAACCTGGGCGCCGCCACCTCCGTGATCAGCGCCGTGATGGGCGTGGCCCGCAACAAGTGGCTCGCCACGCACCTCGACACCGCCGGGCTCGGCGTGCTCGCCCAGGTGATGTCCGGCCAGATCTGGCTGGGCAACGCCACCAGCCTGGGCCTCAACGCTCCGATCGGCCAGGCGGTGGGCGCGGCCACCGCGCGCGGCGACGAGGCGGCCATCCGGCGCGTGCTGACCGCCTCGCTCGGCATGGTCGCGGTCTCGGTCCTGGGGGCGGTGGTGCTCGGCCTGGCGCTGGCCCCACTGCTCTCCACGCTGGTCCTGGGCTCGGCGGCGTACGCGGGCCTGGTGCGGGTCTCGATGATCGGCGTGGCCGGCCTGGCCGCGCAGCTGCTGCTGTGGGGCCTCTTCGCCGGCCGCTCCGACGTGCGGGCCCCGCTGACGCTGGTGGCCAGCGGCACGATCGTCGCCACCCTCCTCACGTTCGTGCTGGTCCCCGGGCTGGGCCTGTTCGGAGGCGCCTTCAGCGCGGCGATCCTGTTTCCGGTGGGGGTCGCGGGTGCCCTCCTCATCCACCGGCGCTCCTACGCGCGCTTCCTCCCGCGGCCGGGCCGTGCCGGCTTCGACGCGGGCATGGCCCGCTCGCTGCTGGGAGTGGGGGCGGTGACCTTCGCGCTGGCGCTCGCCGAACAGGGCACGCTGCTCGCCCTGCGGTCCCATTACGTCCGCACCCACGGGGTCTCGGCCAACGGGCTCCTCCAGGCGGCGCTGGCAATGACCCAACAGGCGGGCGCCATCTTCTACACCTATCTTTCCAACTACGCCTTCGGCCGCATCAGCGGGGCCGGAGGGGCCGAAGGCGTGCGCGCCTACACCCGCCGCCACTGGGCCCCGCTCATGCTGCTCGCCGCCGTGGTCCTCGCCATCGCCATGGTGGCCGCCGCCCCGCTCCTGCGCCTGCTCTACTCGCACCGCTTCGACCCGGCCCGCGGCATGATGGCCTGGGCGCTGTTCGGCGAGTTCGCCAAGGTGGGCATGCAGGTTTGGGCGCTGGGCGCGCTGCCCCTGGGCGGCACGCGGCTGCTGTTCCCGATCGGCATCTCCTATCCGCTGGCGATGGCGGTCGCGTATCGCGCCTCCACGCTGGCGGGAGCCGGCGCGATGAGCGTGGCCTACGCCTATGCCGCGGCGGGTGTGGTGGGTCTCGCGGTGACCGCGGTGCTCATGGGGCGGCGCGGCGTGACCCTGGCGCCCCGGGACTGGGGGGTGCTGCTGGCGGGCCTGGCCGCGCTGGCGGCGCTGGCGAGCTGGGTGGCGCGCTAGCGGCCACTCTGGTGTCCCCGGCCTACCCCGCCCTCACCACCCCTCGCCGCCGCAGCTCGGCGAACAGGTCCTGGAAGCGCCGCTGCCAGGTGTGATCCCGGCGCGCGCGCTCGTGGCCGGCGCGGCGGACGCGCTCGCGCTCGGCATCGTGGGCCAGGTAGTAGCGGCAACGCTCCACCAGCTCCTCGCGCGAGCGGAAGCAGGCGATCTCGCTGCCCACGGCGAAGTGCCGCTCCAGCTCCTCGAGCCACTCGGTGAGGTAGAAGGCGCCCGACATGGGCGCCTCGAACTCGCGCAGGCGGATCTGGCGCAGCGGCCGGAGCGTGCGGTGCGTGTCGCCCAGCACCAGGAATCCCAGGCTGATCCGGCTGCGGCTGAAGAGCGCCACGTAGTCGCGGTCCGCGACCGGTCCGTGCAGCGCCCGGGGATGGCGGGAGCGCAGGCGGGCCCAGTCACGCCGGTCGGCCACGGCGCGCAGGGGGCTGCGGCCGCGCAGCGTGGCGGAGGTCCGGCGGACGAGCGCCGCGAGCTTCGAGTCCGAGCCGGCCGCGGGCCCTTCCGGGTCCCATCCCTGCCCGAAGGCGTGCGCGTCCACACCCGCCTCGCGCAGCGCCAGCATGTGGCCGGCGCGGTCGGCGTAGCGCTGGCCGGCGAAGGTGGCGTCGTAGACCATCGGCCCATCCGTCGGCCGGTAGACCGCCGGGTTCGCGGCCATGGGGAAGTAGACCCCCTCGGCGCCGGCCGCCCGGTAGCGCCCGAGCGCCTCCCACTCGGGAACCAGGCACACGGTGAAATGGCGCGCGGTGCGCCGCACCAGGTGGAACTGGTGGATGTTGTTGCAGAAGAAGTTCGCGATCGGCGCCACCCGCTCCCGCACCTGCGCGATGGCGGCCGGCTCCAGGTGGCTGTCGCTCACGTAGGTGATGACCAGGTCGAGGGGCCTCGCGCGCTGCGCGGCCCCCACTGCGGCCAGGAAGCGTTCGCTGAAGCGCGCGCGGACCGGCCCGGTCGAAGGCGCGCCGGGATCCAGGTCGAAGAGCGGCTGGATGCCCTCGTCCCACAGCACCACGTCGTGCCCCATCTCCACCAGCGGATCGTGGAGGTTGGCCTTCCACAGGCTGGAGGCGAACGTGGGGTTGGGGCTGCCGGGGATGGCGAGGAAGAGTCGCACGCGCGCGTCGGCTACTTGATGGCCTCGGCGATCACCACCGGGTAGAAGTGCAGCGTGTTGGGCAGGTGGCGCACTTCGCGGAAGCCGGCCTCGCGCAGCAGGCGCTCGAGCCGCGCGGGGCTGAACCCGTTCCGATGGTAGGCGTAGTCGTTCTTCTGGCTGCCGTAGATCAACCGGTAGTGCCAGTCCTTCGACGGCTCGTCGGGCTGGGCCAGGAGCTGCCGCGCCGTCTCCTCGAAGTCGGGCACGTCCACGTGGGCGACGCCCCCGGGCTTGAGGATCGCGTGCCAGTGGCGCAGCACCTCGGGCGCCTTCCTCATCGGGACGTGCTCGAGCACCTGGACGGCGCGGATCTCGTCCACCGAGCCGGGCGGGTAGGGCAGGGCGTCCACGGCGGCGTAGCGATCCACCACGCAGTACTGCGGCCCCGAGGGCCCGCGCTCCAGGGTGGCCTGCGACTCCTCCTTCTTGTAGTAGCGCTCCGCGGTGGTGCGGTTGAGCTCCACCAGGTCGGGGCGCTCCGCGGCCAGGAAGGAATAGCCCGGGACCGGCACGTCGAGGTTGACGTAGCCTTCCAGGTAGACGGTGCCGCAGCCCACGTGGAGGCGGATGGCCATGCCGTTTCCCGGGGTAGCGCCGCGCGGGCGGGGCGAGCCCGCGGCCGCTAGTTCCTCGCCGCTCTCGCCCCTGGCCGGGCGGGCAGGGTGCCGCCGCACAGCGCCGCGAGGCGGTCGCGGAAGGCCTTCGCCTTCTGCTTCTCTCCCGCGGCCTCGGCCGCCCATGCGGCGCCCTCGTAGCTGTTGAAGCGCGCCGGCGCCGAGCGCAGCGAGGTTTCGTACTCGGCCAGCGCCGCGGCCGGCTGCCCGAGCTCGGCCAGCAGGTCGGCGAGCTGCTCGCGCGCCGGCAGCACGGACCCCGGCGTCACCGGGTGCTTGTCGGTGCCGTCCTCGAGGTCGGCGGCCGAGCGCATGAGCGCCAGCGCCTCGTCGTCCTTCTTCTCCGCGCGCGCGAGCCAGCCCGCCGCGGCGCGCCGCTGGACCTCGACCTGGGTCGCCCAGTCGAACCCCTTCTGACCCTGGAGCGCGCCCTGGATGGCCGCGAGCTTCGCCACCGCCTGGCGCGCGGTTTCCAGGTCGCCGGCGCGAGCCCCGCCCACGGCGCGGGCGAAGTGCACGATCGCCTCCGCGTAGGGGTACTTGTCCCACGGGAACGCGGCGGGCCCCACGGCCAGCGCCGCCGCGGCCTTCCAGTCGCGGCGCTCGAGCGCGTAGCGGGCCGGGATCGCGGCCAGGGCGTAGCCGGCCGAGAAGGCGGCCGCGTCGAAGCTCGACACCTGGGCGAGCCCCTCCACCAGCTGGCGCGCCTCGGCGTCCCGTCCGGTCTGCAGGTAGGCGTACTCCAGGTAGTCCATGGCGTGCAGGCCGTCGAACGCCGTGGCCCCGGGATGGGTCCTGGCCACCCACTCCCGCGCGGTGCGCTCCGAGGCCAGGTTGGACTCGATGGACTCCCGCCACATCCCCAGCCGGGTGAAGATGTGCGAGGGCATGTGCAGCGCGTGCGGCGCGGAGGGCGCGATCTTGGCGTAGGCCCGTGCGGCCGGGAGGGCCAGCTCGGCGAGCTCCGGGTAGTCGAAGGAGTGGATCATGTAGTGGGCGATCCCCGGATGCTCGGGCTCGAGCGGGAGCAGGCGATTGAGGATCTTGGCCGCCTCCTTCTGCCGCGCGTAGGTCTTCTCGGGGGGCGAGTTGTAGGCCACGCCCAGGATCGCCAGGGCGTGGAAGATCGCGGCCTCGTGGTCGTCGGGGTTGCGCTCCGCCACGCCCGCCATCGCCCGCTCGTAGGCGGCGACGCGCGCCGGGTGGCCCACGCCGTCACCCTGGTAGAAGGTGCCGATCGCCCCGATGAAGTCACGCTCCCGCGCGCTCGGCGCTCCGATCGCCGCTGCCTTCTGGGCCGCCGCGCGACCGGCAGCGAACTCGCTCGCGGTGGGCGGCCCCCAGATGATGTGGAATTGGCTCATCGCGATTCCCCACTGCGCCATGGCGCACCCCGGGTCCTTCGCCGCCACCTCGGCGAAGGCCTTGGCGGCCTCCTCGTAGGCGAACGAGTGCAGCAGGGCGAGGGCGCGCGTGAAGGCCGCCTGGGTCTCGGGCGCGCACGAGGTGGGAAAGTGGACGCGGCCGAGCTTCTCCGGCGCGGCGTGAGCGTGGTCGTGCTCGTGCTGCGCCGGCGCCCGCGCCGGCGCCAGGGCGAATGCGGCTGCCAGGACCAGGGCGCAACGGGGAATCCGCATGGCCTCCTCCTTGGATCGGGTCGGGCCGCATTCTCCGCCCGCCTCCCGCGCCGCGCAAGGGCCGCGCGGCCGCGGGAGCGCCGCTCGGCTTGATTCGGCCCCACCCCTCCCGTAACCTCCCGCGCGACGTCGCCGAAAGGGGGCCGAGGCCTTGAATCCCAGCAGCCGCATCGTGGTCACCGGGGGCAGCGGCTTCCTGGGCCGGCACGTGATGGCCGCGCTCGCCCAGCGCGGCTACGCCGCCGCCACCACCTTCCGCTCCAGCCGCTACGACCTCACCCGCGACGAGCACGTCGCCCGCATGCTGGCCGACCTCCAGCCGGAGGCCGTCATCCATCTGGCGGCGGTGGTCGGCGGCATTGGCGCCAACCGCAGGTTTCCGGGGACGTACTTCTACAACAACCTGATGATGGGCGTGCAGCTCATGGAGCACGCGCGCCGCGCCGGGGTGAAGAAGCTGCTGAGCGTCGGCACCATCTGCTCCTACCCCAAGCTCACCCCGGTGCCGTTCCGCGAGGAGGAGCTGTGGAACGGCTACCCGGAGGAGACCAACGCGCCCTACGGGCTCGCGAAGAAGATGCTGCTGGTCCAGTCCGAGGCCTACCGGCAGGAGTTCGGCTTCGACGCCGTGAACGTGCTGCTGGTGAACCTCTACGGGCCCGGTGACAACTTCGACCCCGAGACCTCGCACGTCATCCCCGCCTTGATCCGCAAGTGCGTCGAGGCCGCCGATCGCGGCGCCGACGAGGTGCAGGTCTGGGGCACGGGGAAGGCGACGCGCGAGTTCCTCTACGTGGAGGACGCCGCCCAGGCGATCGTGAGCGCCCTGGAGCGGCTCCAGACCAGCGAGCCCATCAACGTGGGCGCGGGCTTCGAGATCTCGATCGGCGACCTGGCCGCCAGGATCGCGGGCCTGTGCGGCTTCCAGGGGCGGCTGGCCTGGGACCCCGGCAAGCCCGACGGCCAGCCGCGGCGCTGCCTGGACACCTCACGCGCCCAGCGCCTGCTGGGCTGGAAGGCCACCACGCCGCTCGACGAAGGCCTGCGCCGCACCATCGCGTGGTACCGCGAGCAGGCGCGGGCGGGGGCCAGGCGGCGCGAGCCGAGCCGGGTCTAGGGAGCCGGTCCGGGGTGGCGGCGAGCCGAAATCCCGACCCGGCCGCCCTTGACCGGCTCGCCCTGAGCGCCACGCTGCACTGCCTGGCCGGCTGCTCGATCGGCGAGGTCCTGGGCATGGCCATCGGCACCGCCCTCTCCTGGTCGAACCTCCCCACCATCGTGCTCTCGGTGGTCCTGGCCTTCTTCGGCTACGGCATGACGCTGCGGCCCCTGCGGCGCGCGGGCGTTCCGCTGCCCTCCGCCTGGCGGCTCGCCATCGCCTCCGACACCTTGTCCATCACGGTGATGGAGATCGTGGACAACGCCTTCATGCTGGCGGTCCCCGGCGCCATGGACGCCGAGCTCGACGATCCCCTGTTCTGGGGCAGCCTGCTGGCCTCCCTGCTGGTCGCCGGAGCGGCGGCCTATCCCGTCAACCGCTGGCTCATCGCCCGCGGCCGCGGGCACGCGCTGGTCGCGGAGCACCACGACCATGCGTCCTTGCCGCCCGGGCCGGGGCAGGGCACGGCGCCGCCCGCCCACCATCACCCATGAGGTGAGGGGCCGCGCGCGAGGCACGCGGCGCCGAAGACGGCCACCACGATCGCCGCCGCCAGGGCGTACCCCGCCGCGAACTCCAGGTATCGGATGGTGAAGTGGACCTGGGGCCACGTCAGCGCCATGAGGCTGTAGACGGAGTTCACGACGGCGTGGAAGAGGATCGGGAGCAGCAGGCTCCCGCCGGTGCTGTTGTAGAGGCACGCGAAGAGGACCGCGAGCGGGACCGTCCCGAGCGTGGTGCCGATCGGCAGGGCGAGGGCGAACGGGTTCCCCTTCGCGAGCAGCGCCCACGAGTCCGGCCCGAAGTGCCAAAGCCCCCACAGGATGCCGGTGAGCACCGCCGCCGAGAGCGCGCTGCGCCGCGCCTGGAGGCGGGGCTGGACGAAGCCGCGCCATCCCGGCTCTTCCGAGACGCCGCCGTTGCCGATCGCCATGCCCGCCCACACCAGCGCGGCGGGAAGCGGCCCCGATGCGGACACGCCGGCGAGCCAGGTCTTGAGCCCGAAGGTGGGCTTGGGTGTTGGGTCCACCACGTTCCAGCCGCCGGTGCGGATGGAGTCGGCGTGCTTCAGCCACCACTCGTCCAGACGGGAGAGGTCCGGGGTCGAGCCGCCGAAGGCCGCGTGAGCCACGACGATGGCCGCGGCCACCGCGAGCGGCGCCGCCACGACGAACAGGTACCAGCCGGGAGCCACGCGCCAGCGCACCATCGCGGCCAGGATCCGCCGCGCGCCGCCCGGCGGATCGAGGCGCCCGGCGAGGAGCAGGGAGGCGATGAAGGGCCCGTACTGCGCGAACATCGCGACCTCTTCGGGCACGACGATCGGCAGGACGCCGGCCTGCGAGAGGCCGTAGGGGATCCAGCCGAGCCACGAGATCCCGAGCGCCAGCAGGAACCAGGCGAGGATCGGGTGGCGCGCGAGCCACGACCGGCGGTCGCCGGTCACGGCTGGACTGCTCCCGCAGCCGGCCTGCCCCGGTTCCCGGCCCCGGGTGGGTCACCGCGAGCGGGCTGCATGCGGCGGGGACTTTCGACCCGCGCACGGCCGCCGGTCAAGCGGCTGCCGGGCGAGCCGGCTTGAGCGCGCCCGCCGGAGTGCTACTATGAGCGCGACGTGGCTCGCCCCCACCGAGTGCATCGGGCTCGATGCGCTCCTGCGTGCGTTCACCAGGCGACGCCCGATGGTGGGCATTCCCGGGAAAGTGGGGATGAAGCCATGACGACCCGGCACTGGATTCTCGTCGCGGGGCGCGCCGTCGCCGCCCTCGCTTACGGCGTCACCCTGGCGCTCGCGGCGCATGCAGCCGCGGAGCGTCCCGACGCCGACTCGCTGCTCGCACGGCTCGCGAGCGTCAAGAACGTCGCGCGGCCCTATCCGTGGCTCCTCACCGGCGGGCAACCCGATTCGAGCGCGCTGGCCACACTCGCCGCGGCCGGCGTGCGCGACATCGTGGACCTGCGCGCGCCGGGCGAGCCGCGCGGACTCGACGAGCGCGCGCTGGCGAAGGCGATGGGCCTGCGCTACCTGGCGATTCCCACCCGCAACGCCGACTTCACCGACTCCCGGTTCACCGCGCTGCGCAAGCAGCTGATCGCCCACGGGCCGCGGAAGCCCGTGTTCATCCATTGCGCCTCGGGAAACCGCGTCGGCGCGGGGCTGCTGCCCTGGCTCGTGCTGGATGAGGGCGTGGCGGACGATCGCGCGCTCGCCATGGCCCGGAACGTGGGGCTGCGGGATGCGGACATCACGCAGCGGGCGTGGGACTACATCGAGCGGGCGCGCGGCCGGGTGAGGTAGGGGCGGGCGCGACGCTACCGCCGGGCGGCCGCGGCGGGTCAGGCGTGCCACGCCGGGCTGGCGGCGGCTCCGGGTAGCGTCCTCCGGGTTCCCAGCGCGGCGAGCGCCAGCATTCCCAGGTTCTCGAGCAGCTTGACCGTTCCGACGTGCGAGGCGTCGCTGGTGCCGAAGCAGCCGCACTCGATGTCCAGCCCGCGGGCGAGCCCCAGCGCGACCGCCGTGGTCAGCACCACCAGGAGGCCCGTCGCCGCCACCGCCCCCGCCCGCGGGCGGATGCCGAGGAGGAGCGAGAGCGCCGTGGTCAGCTCGATCCAGGGGAGCACCATGGCGAGGAGGTTCTCGCCGGGGAGGGGCACGATCCTGAAGTTGTGGACGGCGCGCGCCAGCGCCGGGATGTCCCCCAGCTTGGCGAGCGCCGCCCAGCCCAGCAGGATGCCCAGCACCACCTGGGCAAGGCGCACCGCGGCGGGGTGCGCGAGCGACCGGGCGAGGGCGTTCATGGCTCGCCCCTGGCCACCGGCATCCCGGCGGCCACCCATTCCGGGAAGCCCGCCTCGTAGACGAGCACGCGCGGCCGCTTGAAATCGCGCACCAGCATCTCGGCCAGCATCCGGGAGGCCTCGCAGGTCCCCCCGCTGCAGTAGACGATGATGGGGGCTTCGCGCGGGTCGAGGCTCTCGAGGCGATCGGGATGGCGGACCGCCTGGTCGTAGGGGATGTTGACGGCGCCGGGAATGTGGCCCTGGGCGAACTCCACCGGCTCGCGGGCGTCCACCACCAGCGCCGCCCCGGCCTCGACGTACCTCGCGACCGTCGCGAGCTCCACCTTGAGCGGACGGTCCGCAACCGGGATCACGGGAAGCCCGGGCGGAGGATCTGCGCCGGTGGCAGGCGGGTTCGTGGCTCCGGCTTCGGGAGGCCGGACGGGCAGGGCACTCGCCTCCAGGGCCGCGCCCGGAGAGTTCGAGCGGGCGGCAGGCTCCACGGCTGCAGGCTGGCGGGGGCCCGGCCGCGGCGGATGCGACGTGGTGGGGGCGGCCGGGAGCGCGCTCGCGGCGCGCTCCAAGCGGTCGAGCCGACGCTCGGCCGCAATCCAGGGCAGCCCCCGGGGCGGCCGTCTCACGAGCCCCAGGTAGTTGTAGGCGAGCCCGAGCGCGACGCCGGCGAGCACGATCGCGAGCGCGTCGCGAGCGAGGACCAGCGATTCGCGGGGATTGCTACCGGGAGTTGTCGGCTCTGCCCTGCGCATTCCAGTGTTTGCATGGGCGAGCGACCCGGCATCATTCTATCGCGGATCGCTCCGCGCCTGCCACCCGGCGCGGGGTACAGCACGGTTTCGAGCGAGCTACGGCGCGAGCGCCACCCGTCGGGTCCATTCGCGGCCGGCGGCCCGCATCCTCACGAAGTAGAGCCCGGCGGCCACGCCGCCACCGCTGGAGGTTTCACCCCTCCAGGCGACGGAATGCCGCCCAGCCGGCTTCATCCCCTCCACCAGCACGGCCAGCTCCCTTCCCTGCACGTCCAGCACGCTGAGCCGCACCCGCGACTCGTGCGGCAGCGCGAAGGTGATCCGTGCCGCGCCCGACGCGGGGTTGGGCGCCACCGGCTCCAGCGCGAACTCGGCGACCGGCGCGGGTGGCTCCAGGCCTACCGGCAGTCCCGACCGGAAGGCCAGGCCGCCAAAGGTGGAGATCGGCACCGGCAGCGTCGTGACGCCGCTGCCGTCCAGGTTCGCGCGGCGCAACCTCTGCCCGCCCGCCGCGGCCTCGATCCAGTACATGCGATTGCCGTTGGCGTCGAGCGCCAGGTAGGTGGGATTGGAGAGGCCCGAGACCAGCGTGGTCACGTTGGCCCCGTCGCCGTTGCAGCGGCGAATGCGGCCGGCGTTGTACTCGGTCCAGTAGACCTCGTAGGCGGAGACGACGTAGTCCACGCCGAACGGGCCGGTGCCGGGCGGGAGCGCCACGATCGTGACGGCCTGGGTGCCGTTCACGTTGGCGCGCCGGATCAGGCTCTGGTCGAAGTCCGCCCAGAACATCCGCCCCCCGGGGACGTCCAGGGCGATCCCGCGCGGGTTGGCGGCAGGGCCCAGGTTCAGGACGACCTGCTCCCCGCTGCCGTTCAGATCGCCGACGCGCACGGTCGAGCCGGCGATCAGGTTACTCGTCGTCCAGTAGATCTTGTCGGAGGTCCAGCACGTTCATGCGGCGGGCTCTCATGGGGCGGCTCCTGGTGAGGGTGGACGAGGGTTGCGGACGCCCATTCAGCGTACGCCCCCGCAGCTCGCCCGGTCAACGGCGCCGGCTCGCGGTGGCCGATCCTCGCCCCCTTTGCTACGCTCCCCGCGAGACCATCCCCGCGACGTCCAGGAGGCACCGGCCATGACCACCCTGACCACCACCAACGGCGTGCTCGAGCGGCTCGGCGTGCGCGCCCTGAATCCGGGCGCCGGCGCGGGCCGCTGGCTCGACACCCGCGGGCGCGAGCTGGTTTCCGAAAACCCGGCCACCGGCGAGCCCATCGCCGGCGTGCGGCAGGCGACCGCCGCCGATTACGACGCCGTGGCCGAGGCCGCCACGCAGGCGTTCCAGAGCTGGCGCCTCAAGCCGGCGCCCGCGCGCGGCGAGGTGGTGCGCGAGCTGGGCAACGCCCTGCGCCGCCACAAGGAGGACCTGGGCCGGCTGGTCTCGCTCGAGAACGGCAAGATCCTCTCCGAGGGGTTGGGCGAGGTGCAGGAGATGATTGACATCTGCGACTTCGCCGTGGGTCTCTCGCGGCAGCTCTACGGGCTCTCGATGCACAGCGAGCGCCCCAGCCACCGCATGTACGAGCAGTGGCATCCGCTCGGTCCGGTGGGCGTGATCACCGCCTTCAACTTCCCGGTGGCGGTGTGGGCGTGGAACGCGGCCCTCGCCGCCGTCTGCGGCGACCCGGTGATCTGGAAGCCGTCGCACAAGGTGCCGCTCTGCGCCGTGGCGGTGCAGAACATCTGCAACCGCATCATGGAGGAGCACGGCTGCCCGGGGGTCTTCAGCCTGGTGATCGGCCCCACCGTGGAGGTGGGCGAGCGCCTGCTGGGCGACCGGCGCGTGCCGCTCATCTCGGCCACGGGCAGCTGCCGCATGGGACGCCGCATCGCCGAGGTGGTGGGCCCGCGCATGGGGCGCACCATCCTGGAGCTGGGCGGCAACAACGCCGTGGTGGTGCTCGACGACGCCGACCTGGACCTGGCCACCCGGGCCGTGACGTTCGCCGCCGTCGGCACCGCCGGCCAGCGCTGCACCTCGACCCGGCGCCTGGTCCTGCAGCAGGGGATCGCGCGCGAGATGACCGAGCGGCTCAAGAAGGCCTACGCCTCGGTGCGCATCGGCGACCCGCTCGACCCCGGCACCCTGATGGGTCCGCTGGTTGACGAGGACGCGGTCAAGGGCATGATGCAGGCGTTGGATCGGGCGCGGGCCGAGGGGGGCGAGATCGTCCACGGCGGCAAGCGCCTCGACCGCCCGGGCCACTTCGTGGAGCCGACGCTGGTGCGGGCGCGGGCCGACATGAAGATCGTGCAGGAGGAGACCTTCGCGCCCGTGCTCTACCTGATCGAGGTGAAGGACGTGGACGAGGCCATCGCGGTCAACAACGGGGTCTCGCAAGGCCTCTCGTCGGCGATCTTCACCCGCAACCTGCTCGCGGCCGAGCGGTTCCTCTCCGCGGCCGGCAGCGACTGCGGCATCGCCAACGTGAACATCGGCACCTCGGGCGCCGAGATCGGCGGCGCCTTCGGCGGCGAGAAGGAGACCGGCGGCGGCCGCGAGGCGGGCTCGGACGCCTGGAAGCTCTACATGCGCCGCCAGACGGTGACCGTCAACTACGGGACCGACCTGCCCCTGGCCCAGGGGGTCAAGTTCGAGGTGTAGGGCCCCCCGGGCGCGAGCCGTTCAGCGTTTGCTCGAGGTCGCCGCGAACGAGATGCCGGTGACTTGGACGTTCCCCAGCGGGGCGTCGATCTTCATCGGCGTCGAGAACACGGTGCTGGAAAGCACCAGGTAGCTCCCCGGCTGGACGAAGAGCTTCCCGCCGCCCGGCGTGAGCGTGGCGCCGTCCTGGAAGGTGTACCAGGGGTTCAAGAAGCTGCCATCCGGGCTCTCGGAGCCGCCGTTGGCGTCCACGAAGCGCCAGTTGTAGGCGGCGTAGAGGAACGCGATGCTCAAGCTGTCGAGCCGACTCAGGCCGGCCCGCTGGCCGATGCGGTCCTGCCACTCCGCCGTCCAGGGTTGGTTCACGGTGATGACGTAGTTCGGCGCCGCGCAGAAGAGCGACGGGCTCAAGAAGCTGCACTTCCCGTAGTGCATCAGCGAGCCGAAGTCGTAGGGGCCGTAGTCGTCCGAGCCCGACTCGAGATCGAACTGGGAGTTGCAGGAGCCGCCGCTGCAGCAGGTCTGGCAAACGTTCTCCAGGTGGATCGTGACGTAGGTGTTGCGGTCGTTGCGGCTCTGCTCGTGCCAGAAGCCCAGGGAGTGCATGATCTCGTGCATGATGGTTCCGTGGCTGCCCCAGCTCGTGATGTGGATCTCCTGCCTGCCCCCCTGCCGCCCGACGGGTGAGAAGTTGAAGGCCGTGTCCCCGACGAATTCGAGGTAGTCCGTCTCGCTCGACCGCGGGATGAAGGTGACGTTGTCGGCCCCTCCGATCTGGTGCAGGTGGGCCATGGCGGCGAAGGCGGCCGACTGCCGGCTGGGGTAGTTGGCGACGCTGGTGTCGAAGGCGAAGGGGACTGCGCCGCCCGGCCACAGCTTGTTGGGCTGGAAGGTGCCGAGCAGTCCGGCGTTCGGACCCGTCAGCTCGGACTCGCGGATCAGGATGTCCCCCTGGATGATCCGCCATCCGGTGGGGGCCACGGACTGCGGCGCGACCTCGGGGGACGCCTCGGCGGCACGGCACGGGGCGTCCGGCGACACCGTCGCAAGCGCCACGATCACCAGTGCGGCGGCGGTCCTCACTGCAAGTGCCGGCCTCATTGCAGGCTCACGAGCACCAGCACCAGCCCGGTTCCCGCCTCCAGCGACGTCATCGCCTTGCCGAGGATGGCGCCCGTGGCGCGCCCCGCGTCCGATGCCCTCATGGCGTGGCCAGGACGCGATGAGGTCGTGAGCAGGTCGCCCACCCGGATCGGCTCGCGCGTGGCGTCGCACCTGACCCAGACCCGGCCCGACATGGCGACCGGAACCTTGCCCTGCTTGTCGTAGCTGTGCCCTTCGAGGATGACGCCCGCGGGGAGGCCGTTCGCGCCGCTCACCACGCCAGCCACGCGCGGGTTGTAGGCCCCGCGGCTCTCGCGCAGCGTGCCGGCGGCGTCGCCGACGATCTCGAGCACCGTTCCCGGCTCCAGCTCGTCGCCGCCCGCGGGGAAGCTCTCGGCCAGGTCGGAGCCCAGGATCTGCAGTGTCCTCACCTGCGCCAGGCCGCTCACCAGCAACGCCACGCCGCCCGCGCTGTTGGAGAAGGCGCCGCCGTAGCCGGTCGGGCTCGTCGAGTTTCCCCAGACGCCGCTCTTCCCCGCGGCGTTGCTGGTTCCCTGCACGCCGTCGTTGCCCTCGCTGATTCCCTGCACGCCGATCGCGGCGCTCGACGCGTAGCCGAAGACGGCCTGCGCGTTGGGGCCGCTCGACTCGTTGCGGCCGAGCACGCCGGCGGTGAAGTTGATGAAGGTCTGGCCGAACACGCCGGCCTTGGAGCTCCCGCCCGAAGTGCCGTAGACGCCCCAGCCCGAGGAGGCCTCGCCGTAGACGCCGATCCCCGACGTGCTCCGGCCGGCGACCGCGGAGCCGCTGCCGCTTTGACCGGCGACGCCGTCGCCGTTGCCGGAGTTGGTGCCGTACACGCCGGCGGCCGAAGGGCTGAACGTGATGCCATAGACTCCGTTTCCGCTGGCGCTCGTTCCGTTTACTCCATTCCCCGTGCCGCCGATCACCTCCACGCCCGGTCCCGATCCGAAGTGGCGCCCGCGCACCGCGCCGCTCGGGTTGGCCGACGTCTCGCCGTAGACGCCGTATTGCACGGTGGAGTGGCCGTACACGCCGGCGAACCCACCCATGCCTTCGACGCCGGTGAGACCACCCTCGCCGTAGAGGCTGGTGCCCGAGGAGTTCGTGTTGGTCACACCGAATGCGTTCCCGCCCGTCGAGGTCGAGCCCGAGAAGGGCAGCGTGAGGCTGCCGCCCGCGCCGCCGAGCGCGTAGAGGGCGTAGGGCACGGGCGAGACCGGCTGGCGCGGCGAGAGCGTGGTGTAGCTCAAGTCGCCGGGGCCCTGCACCTCGATCTCGAGCCAGCGCGCGTTGTTGCCGTTGAACGCCGACGCCCCGAAGTCGAGCGTGGCGGTGAACAGCCCGTTGGTCGCGGTGACGGCTACCGTGTTGGGGTTGGGCGCCCCGACCAGCGAGCCTCCGGTCAGCGCGTCGTAGAGGGAGAAGCGGATCGAGCAGGCGCCGCTGACGGCGATCCCGTTCTTCTCGACCACGCCCTGATAGGTGAACGCCGTGCCCACGGGCACGGCGTCGGCCCCGCCGTGGCCCAACATCATGGCCACGCCCACCAGCCATCCGAATCCACGTGCGGTTCTCATTGTCGGCTCCTTTCACTTCACGAGAACGGTCTTGCGAACGTCGCTGCGGTCCCCCGCCCGGGTCTTGATCCAGTAGACGCCGGAAGGGAGGGAGCGCCCGTCGTCCCCGACCCCAGCCCAGACCAGCTGGTGGCGCCCGGCCGGCATCACCTGGTCCAGCAGCTGACGGACCCGCTCGCCCTTCAGGTTGAACACGGCCATCTCCACCCGCCGTTCCGCGGGCAGTTCGAAGGCGATCATGGTCTGCGCGCTGAAGGGATTGGGCACGTTCTGGGAGACGCGGAAGGAGACCGGCAAGTCGGTGCGATCGTCGTCCACCTCCACGAGCGAGGCGCCCGAGAGATTCCAGAAGCCGCCCTTGAGCGCATACGGGCCGCCCGTAGCCGTGCCGGCCTCGGGCTGGGCGACGGTTCCCCCCAGCCGATAGCCGGAGCCGGGGGCGCTGCTGAAGGTGAAGCCGCCCCCCGCCAGGGTGCTCCAGGTGAGCTCGTAGGGCCCTCCGGACTGGGCGCGGGCCGGCGGCGCCACGGCCAGCGATGCGCCCAGCGCCAGGGGCCAAAGGGTCCGCAGGAATCGTCGTCTCATGGGTTCCTCCACTGCCCTGCCAGGGGGCTGGGGGCCAGGCCTTGTCACCCGGGTCAATCCCGGGGCAGGGGGAAAGCGCACGCGGGCGGCTGGGGCCGGGGGTGGATGCCGCTCCGGCGCCAAGCACGGTGCTTGGCATTCCGGCGCGGGCGGGAAGAGGCTTCGCCAGGTTCGTGTCGGCGGCGGACGGCGGAGAGCGCCCGGTGCCGGGGCGGCCGGGGTCAGGCGAGGTTCCGGTCCCCACCCCCGATCCGGCCCGGACGCCTGCCAGGGCTCACGCGCCACGCCCGACCGTTGAGGATCAGGTCAAGGCACCCACGTGCCCGCGCCGGCGGGCGCGGTTCGGTCGCAGCCGGCATGGGCGGATCTGACGCCCGCCGTCACGCCTTCAGGCGCGGATGGTCCGTGGCGATCCCGGCAGCAGGGCGTTCAGCGGCCGCTTCATCCGACGCATGATGCGTCAGTATTGACGCGACTTGCGTCAAGAGCAGGCGGGAGCCGGGTGCAGGTTGTCCCCTCGGGGCTGGCCTACCGCGCCCCGCTACGCCGCCTGCCGCTCCTGTGCCGCCGCCGTCCCGTGCACCCAGGCGCGCAGCAGCGCCCTGGGGTCCAGGCCGGTGGACCAGTCCACGAGGTAGCCCTCGATCTGCGGCCCCTCGGGAGCGCTCGCCAGGTCCAGCGCCCGGGCCTCGCCTTGGGGTTCGGCCGCCGGCAGCAGGACCAGCGGCCGCTCGGGGTCGGCCGCTCCCGGCGCCGCGACCACCGCCGAGCGGCCGTCGTCCAGCCGCACCACGGTCCCGGCCGGGTAGCTGCCGATCGCCTCGATGAGCAGGTCCACCGCGGCGGGGTCGAACTCCTGGCCGCGCCGCGCGGCCATGCGCTCCAGGACCTCGCGCGGGAACATCGGGCGGGCGTGGTGGCTGCGGTGGGCGAGCGCCGAGTCGTAGAAGTCGCACGCGGCCACCACGCGGCTGGGCGGGCTCGGCCGGGAGGGGTCGCGGCCGTCGGCGGAAGCTGCCGCGGCGCCGGCGTCCGTGAAGGGCTGATGATGCTCGAACGCCACCAGCATGGCGTCGAGCGCGTCGCCCGGGACGCCGGCCATCCGCATGAGGGCGCGCGCCCCGAGCCGTCCGTGGCGACCCAGCTCCGCCCGCTCCGCCTCGCCGTAGGGCGCGCAGCGCAGCAGCACGTGGTTGGCGACCTCCACCTTGCCGATGTCGTGCAGCAGCGCCGCCACACCCAGCCGCAGCAGCAGCGTGCGGTTGAGCCCGAGCCGCAGGCCCACCGCCAGCGCCAGCACGCACACGTTCACCGCGTGGTTGAGGGTGGGGCTCTCGTCCGGTCGCAGCGCGCACAGGGCCATGAGCCGGCGGTCGGAGCTGGCCAGCACGTCCGCCAGCCCGCGCACCGCCGCGCGCAGAGGCGCGGGGTCGAGCCAGCCCTTGTGGGCCGCGTGGTGGTGGATCCAGGCCGCCACCTCGAGCGCGCTCTGGAAGGCGACCACCGCGTCGGGCTCGGCGGGGACCCGGTGGGCGATGTCGAGCGCGCGCGCCACCGCGCTGGGCTTGCCGCGCGGCGGCCGCGCGGCGGGCGG
>JBBIHL010000002.1:0-25794 GCA_037447075.1 Candidatus Eiseniibacteriota bacterium
CGGGAGGGCCGGCCATTCGCGCGGAGCGCTCGGCGGCCGGCCCCGCAGCGGCCCGCAGCCGCGCTGCGTTGCGCGGTCCGCGACCCCTCCCGGCGGCCCGGCCGGCGTGTGAAACGCGGGCCGCCGTTTCAGCGCCCGCGTCACCAGAGGTCTGGGCGCGGGCGATGAAACAGCGGCGCATTTTCATCCTTCCGGTCGCGGAATCCTGCTGATTGCCGCTTGAAAACGTTTCCGGTGGTGCCTAAGCTGAATGGCAGGCCAGCAGCTCGGTGCTTGCGAGATCCGCGCTTCAATCTCACACCCACAACGGTGGAAGGAGGAACCGGGACTATGAAGCGGATCGGCTACAACAGTCTGGCGTATGCGGCAGTCCTCACGGTCGTGGCGCTGGTGGCGCTCGCCACGAGCGCGCTCGCCGTGACCCCCGCGGTCAACAGCGCGGTGATCCGGACGCGCATCTTCAACGACGCGCCGGGTTCGACCCTCAACACCACCGACGCCTATCCGGGGTTGATCGCCATCACGGATGCGTTTCTGAACTCCGGGAACTTCGCCAACCGCCACAACTGGCGCTTCTCGGAGAACGACGTTGATCCGGCGGTGTTCAACAACGACGCGTCCTTCCGCTTCAGCGCCACCGTCAGGATCAGCGGCAGCGGCCGGGGCGAAGCCGGGCTGCAGATCTCGCCCTGGTGGTCGCAGGACGTGGACGGTCAGTTCATGATCAACCCGCAGGGCATCGGCGAGGTGGCCTGCTTCGGGGGCCGCCTGCCCTTTTACTCGTTCACCGCGAATCACGGGGTGCACTACGTGAAGGGCACGGCGGTGCACATGGAGATGACCTACTGGCCCAACGGTCTCTCGGCCGCCAGCCCCGCGACCATGGAGTACGTCTACGAGGACGGCACCGGGGTCTACACCAGCGGGCCCATCCCCTTCGACCAGGGCAACCCGGCCGAGGATCCGCCCTACGGGCTGTGGGGGATGCTGAACGACGGCCGGGCCGGCGGCTACGTGCAGGTGCTGGTCTCGCCGTTCATCCCCGGCAACATTCTCACCGCGACCTGGGAGAACATCCGCTTCACGCCGCTGGACCCGACTCCCACCGCGCAGACCACCTGGGGCAAGCTCAAGGCCCTGTACCGGTAGCGGCAGCAGGGCATCGCGAACGGCGGCCACTCCCCGCGCGGGGGGGTGGCCGTCGCGCTGGGAGCCCTCCCGCGGCTCAACCTTTGCGCGGCGGCTGGCTCGGCCGCAGCTCCACCCGGCTGGCGAGCGCGCGCGCGGGCATGCGCAGCAGGTCCACGACCACCTCGGCCACGTCGTCGCCGGTCAGGGCCCAGCCGCTCTTGGCGGTGCTCCCGCGCCCGAACTCGGTGGCCACGCTGCCGGGCATCACGTAGGAGACCCGGATGCCGTCGTAGCGGACCTCCTGGAACAGCGCCTCGCTGAAGCCGACCAGACCGAACTTGGAGGCGTTGTAGGCGGCCAGGTTGGGGGAGGCGTGCTTGCCGGCGAGGGACGCGACGTTGACGATGTAGCCGCCGCCCCGCTGCTTCATCAGCGGGATGGCCTGGTGGCAGCAGTAGAAGACGCCGTCCAGATTGGTCCCGATCACCGCGCGCCAGTCCTGCGGCGTCATCTCGGCCACGGGCCCGAAGAGCCCGACGCCGGCGTTGTTGACCAGGATGTCCACGCCGCCCAGTCGCCGGGCCACGTCGGCGAAGAAGCTCCGGACCTGCTCGAAGTCCCGCACGTCGCAGCCCAGGCCCAGCGCGCCGTGACCGAGATCCGCGGCCGCGCGCTCCGCGCCCGCCCGCTGCCGCGCGCACAACGCCACCCGAGCGCCTTCCGCGGCCAGGGCCCGGGCGATGGACCGGCCGATGCCGCGACTGCCGCCCGTGACCACCGCGATCCTGCCATCCAGGAATCCCATCGACGGGCTCCTCCCTCTGGGGTTTGATTCGTCCGTTGCGATTGGCTAGGGTGCTCCCGCGCGCCGGGGGCGCGCCACCCTCAATCCGCATGCCCAACGTCGAGCTGGTCAACGTCAGCAAGGTCTACGGGCGCGGGCAGCGCGCCGTGGACCGGGTGAGCCTCCAGGTCCAGGACGGGGAGTTCCTGGTGCTGGTGGGCCCGTCGGGCTGCGGCAAGTCCACGCTGCTGCGCATGGTGGCGGGCCTCGAGGAGGTCACCGAGGGCGAGGTCCGGATCGGCGGGCGGGTGGTGAACGACGTACCGCCCAAGGACCGCGACATCGCCATGGTGTTCCAGAACTACGCCCTCTATCCCCACATGACGGCCTTCGAGAACATGGCCTTCGGGCTGCGCCTGCGCAAGCGCCCTCCCGCCGAGGTGGACCGCACGGTGCGCGAAACGGCGGTGCTGCTGGGGCTGGAGCCCCTGCTCGAGCGCAAGCCCAAGGAGCTCTCGGGCGGCGAGCGCCAGCGCGTGGCGCTGGGCCGCGCCATGGTGCGCCACCCCAAGGTGTTCCTCTTCGACGAGCCCCTCTCCAACCTGGACGCCAAGCTGCGGGTCCAGATGCGTGCGGAGATCAACCGCCTCCACCAGCGCGTCAAGGCCACCATGATCTACGTGACGCACGACCAGGTGGAGGCCATGACGCTGGGTGAGCGCATCGCCGTGCTGAAGAGCGGGGCGGTCCAGCAGGTGGCCGATCCCTTCACCCTCTACCAGCAGCCCGCCAACGTGTTCGTGGCGGGGTTCATGGGCAGCCCCCCCATGAACTTCTTCGCCGCCTCGGTCCCGCCGCAGGGCCCCATCGCGCTCCAGGTGGGGGGCGTCTCGATCCCGCTGCCCGCCGAGTCCGCCCGCGCCCTGGAGCCCCTGCGCGGCGGCACGATCACGGTGGGCGTGAGACCCGAGGACCTGACGCTGCAGTCCACCCGGCCGGGCGGCCGGTTCGAGGGCCGCGTGGAGCTGCGCGAGCCCCTGGGCAACGAGGTGCTGGTGCACTGGCGCACGGCGGCCGGGCCGCTGGTCTCGCGCATCGCCGGGGGCGGGGCGCCGGAGGTCGGAGAGGCGGCCACCCTCCATTTCGCGTTCGACTGCCTGCGGTTCTTCGACCCCGGGACCGAACGGGCGCTGGACGGGCCGGCCGCGGCCTGATCCCGGTTCGGGGTCCCGCCGCGGGCTCCTATTCGCCCAGGCCGCCGCGCCCCGCGGGGGCGGCCACCGGCACGTGGGTCGCCATCGGCACGCTCTCGAACGGCACGCCCTCCAGCTCCTCGGCGCGCCTGGGCGCCCCCGCGAAGCGCGCCAGCAGCGTGTAGACCACGGGCACCACCACCAGGGTGAGGAAGGTGGAGAAGAGCATGCCGCCCACCACCGCCGTGCCCAGCGGCCGGCGCGACTCGCCGCCGGCACCCAGCCCCAGGGCGATGGGCAGGATGCCGAACACGGTGGAGAGCGTGGTCATGAGGATGGGGCGCAGCCGGATCTTGGCCGCCCCCACCACCGCCTCCACCAGCTCGAGGCCGCGGGCGCGGCGCTGGTTGGCGAACTCCACGATGAGGATGCCGTTCTTGGTCACCAGGCCGATGAGCATGATGAGCCCGATCTGCGAGAAGATGTTGAGCGACATGCCCAGGGCGAACAGGGTGAGCAGCGCCCCGAACACGGCCAGCGGGACGGTGAAGAGGATGGTGAGGGGGTGGACGAAGCTCTCGAACTGCGCCGCCAGCACCAGGTAGATGAACACCAGTGCCACCACGAACAGGAAGTAGAGGCCGCCGCTCGACTCGGCGAACTCACGCGACTCGCCCGCCAGGTCGGTGTGGACGCCGGCCGGCAGCGCGCGTCGCGCGATCGGGCGCAGGTCGGCGAGCGCCTTGCCGATCGTGACCCCCGGGGGCAGGTTGGCGGTGAGCGTGGCCGAGCGGACGCGGTTGAAGTGGTTGAGCTCGCGCGGCGAGACCCGTTCGCGCACCTTGACCACGTTGGCCAGCTGCACCAGTCCCTGGGTCCCCTTGACGTAGAGCCCGTCGATCACGGACGGAGCGGAGCGGTCCTGGGGGGGCAATTGCAAGATCACCTCGTACTGGTGGATGCCGCGCTTGAAGCGCGTGACCTCGCGGCCGCCCAGCAGGGCCTGGAGCGTGTTGCCGATGTCGGACACCGAGACGCCCTGGGCGGCGGCGCGGTCGCGGTCGATCTCGATCTCCAGCTGGGGCTTGTTGAGCTTGAGGTCGGTGTCCATGTTGAGCAGGTATCCCAGCTTCTGCGCCTGCATCATCAGGATGCCCATGGCCCGCTGCAGCTCGTCGTAGCTCTCGGCGAGCAGCACGAACTGCACGGGCTGGCCGAACCCCCCGCCCAGGCTGGGGGGGTTGATGGGGATGGCCAGCACCCCCGGGATGCCCAGCATCTGGGGGAAGACCGACGCCACGATCTCCTGCTGCGAGCGGCGGCGTTCCCCCTTCGGCTTGAGCCCCGCGAAGATGAAGCCGTCGGTCACGCGTCCGCCGACGCCTCCGCTCAGCCCCACCGCTGTGAACAGCCGCGTCTTCTCGGGCACGGTGGCGTAGATGGCCTCGGCGCGCCGCATGTAGCGGTCGGTGTATTCCAGGGTGGCGCCCTCCGGCGCGAAGACAATGTTGAAGATGAGCCCGCGGTCCTCGGTGGGCGCCAGCTCCGAGGGGAGCAGGAAGAAGAGCGCGGCGATGGTGAGGATCACGCCCAGGGTGCTGAGCATCACCAGCCGCCGGTGCCCCATCGCGTAGCGCAGCGTGGCGTCGTAGGCGCGCATCAGACGCGCGAACCCCCGGTCGAAGACCCCGCGCCACCCGCCGGTCTCGATCTGCGAGCCCCGCGCCGCGGGCTGCGCGGCACCGGCGCCCGTCTCCTCCCCCTCCTCGTGGAGCATGTGGCGGCGCAGCACCCGCGAGCACAGCATGGGGGTGAGCGTGAGGGCCACGAAGCCCGAGATGAGCACCGCCACGGCCACCGCGATGCCGAACTCGTTGAACAGGCGGCCCACCCGCCCCTGCAGGAACGCCACCGGCACGAACACCGCCACCAGCGTGATGGTGGTGGCCACGATGGCGAACCCGATCTCCTGCGCGGCGTCCAGGGTGGCGAGCAGCCGGGGCTTGCCCATCTCCATGTGGCGGTGGACGTTCTCCAGCATCACGATCGCGTCGTCCACCACCAGGCCGATCGCCAGCACCAGCGCCAGCAGCGTGAGGATGTTGAGGCTGAAGCCCAGCGAGTAGGTCGCGATGAACGTCCCGATGATCGAGACCGGGATGGCGACGGCCGGGATCATGGTGGCGCGCATGCTGCCCAGGAACACGAAGATCACGACGAACACCAGCAGCACCGCGATGCCCAGCGCGATCACGACCTCGTGGATCGAGTCCTCGATGAATCGGGCGCCGTCGTAGGCCATCTCCATCTTCATGCCGGCCGGCAGCAGCGCCCGCAGGCCGGGGAGGGCCCGCCGGACGTTCTGCGCCACCTCGACCGTGCTGGCCTTCTGCTGCTTGACGATGCCCAGGCCCACGGCCGGGGCGCCGTTGTAGCGCGCCACCGAGCGGTCGTCCTCGGCGCCCACCCGCACCTCCGCCACGTCGCCCAGCCGCACCGAGCGGTCGCCCTGCTGTGCGACCACGATGGCGGCGAACTCCTCGGGCTGCGACAGGTCGCCCCGGGTGCGCACCGCGAACTCGCGACCCCTCCCCTCGATCCGCCCGGAGGGGATCTCGGCGTTCTCGGCCCGCAGCGCGCGCTCCACGTCGCTCACGGTGAGCCCGTAGGCCGCCAGCCGCTGCGGGTCGAGCCACACCCGCATGGCGTAGCGGCGGTTGGCGCCCACGAACACGGCGCCCACCCCCTCCACCCGCTGCAGGCGCTCGACGAACACGTTGTTGGCCAGCTCGGAGATCTCGAGCGTGCTGTAGTTGGAGCCGAAGAGGGCGAGCCAGATGATGGGCTGGGCGTTGACGTCCTGCTTGGCCACGATGGGCTCGTCCACCGTCGGCGGGAGCTGACCCCGCACGCGCGACACGCGGTCGCGCACGTCGTTGGCGGCCTTGTCCACGTCGCGGTTCAGGTTGAACTCGACGGTGATCTCCGAGACCTGCTCCTGCGACGACGAGGTGAGCAGCTTGACGCCCTCGATGGTGGAGAGCTGCTCTTCCAGGATGTCGGTGATCTCGGTCTCCACCGTCTGGGGGCTCGCGCCACGGTAGAAGGTGGAGACGCTGACGATGGGGGAGTCGATGTTCGGGTACTCGCGCACCGGCAGGAAGGTGTAGGCGATGCCGCCGAACAGGACGATCGCCAGGCTCATGACCGTGGCCAGGACGGGGCGCTGGACCGAGACCTCGCTCAGCTTCATCTGCGGTTCCCCGACGGCTTGACCGCCTTGCCGGCGGCGGCCGGCTTGGCGCCGTGGGCGGCCGGGTTCCCGGCGGCTTCGGTCCCGCCGCCGGCCGATGCCGACTGCGTGCCGCCGGGTCCTTCACCCGGCCCCGCGCCCATCCCCGCCATGCCCGCCGGGACCGGGATCACGCGCGCGCCCTCGAACAGCTTCTGGTGGCCGGCCTGGACCACCCGGTCGCCCAGCCCGAGACCCGCCAGCACCTCCACGTGCATCGAGTCGCGCGAACCCAGCTCCACGGCCACCCGCGCCACGGTGCTGTCGGGATTCACCCGATAGACGAAGTTCTGGTTGGCCTCGGCGAAGATCGCCTCGTCCGGCACCACCAGCGCCCGGGTCCGCTCGGCGAAGGTGACCGACACGTTGGCGGACATTCCCGGCCGCAGCCGCCGGCCCGGGTTGCCGATGCGCGCCACGATCTGGACCGTGCGGGTCTGGGGGTCCACGATCGGGTCCACCACGGTGACCCGCCCCGCGAAGCTATGGCCCGGGTAGGCGGGGGTGGTCACCGTGACCGGGACGCCGGGCCGGATGCGCGCGGCGAAGCGCTCGGGCGCGGCGAAGGACACGCGCATCTCGTCCACCCGCGCGAGCTCGGTGATCAGGTCGCCCGACTGGAGGTAGGCCCCGGCCGAGACCCGCCGCCGGCCGACCAGCCCGGCGAAGGGCGCGCGGATGCGGGTCTTGTCCAGGCGGGCCTGCGCCAGGTCGGCCTCGGCCTCGGCCACCTTGAGCGAGGTCTGCATGTCGTCCAGCTCCTGCGCCGAGATGGCGTTCTGTTCCGCCAGCTTCTGCGCGCGCCCGAAGTTGGCCTTGGCCTGGGCGTGCTGGGCGGCCGCGCGCACGGCTTGCGCCCGGATCTCCCGGTCGTCGAGCTGGGCGAGCAGGGCCCCCTTCCCGACCGCCTGGCCCTCGGTGAAAGGCAGGGCGATCACCAGGGCGTTCAGCTCGCTCACCACCTGGATGATCTCGTCGGATTCGATCCCGCCCAGGGCGCGGAACTGGTCGCGCACCGTCTGGGGGTGCACGTCGGCCACCTCCACCGGCATCGGCGGCATCTGGAATCCGCCCCCTCCGCCGCGCCCGCCCAGCAGGCCGCAGGAGCAGGCCATCGCGGCGAGGGCCAGCAGGGAGGCCCGCCGAAGGGGCCCGAGCGCCCGGCGGTGGGATGGGGGGGAAGGCATGGAGGCGTGGAGAATACCGAGGCCGGGCTCCGTACTCCACCGGGATTCGGCGGGCTCGTGCGCGCCCCTTGCTCCGCCGGCCGCGCGCGGGCGGCCGGGCTATCGCGGTTGCCCTGCCCGGCACCGTCCGATAGTGTTGTAGGACTCGACGGACACCCGCGGGGTTTCCGGAACTCCCGCGGCGAAAGGACCCCCGCTTCCCCGCTCCCCCACGCCATGAAATCGCCCTACCTCGAGGTCTTGCGCGAGCGCGTGCTGTTCTTCGACGGCGCCATGGGCACGCAGATCCAGGCCCGCGCGCTGCGGGCGGAGGACTTCGGGGGCGCGCGCTGGGAGGGCTGCAACGACCACCTGAGCCTCACGCGCCCCGACGTCGTGGAGGACATCCACGCGGCCTACCTCGAGGCCGGAGCCGACTGCGTGGAGACCAACTCCTTCCAGGCCTCGCGCGTGCGCCTGGAAGAGTGGGGGCTGGCGGACCGGACGCTGGAGGTCAACCGGGCCGCCGCCGCCATCGCCCGCCGCGCGGCCGACCGCTTCGCGCGCGCCGACGGGCGGCCCCGCTTCGTGGCGGGCTCGATGGGACCCTCGGGCATGCTGCCGTCCTCGGAGGACCCCGAGCTGGGCAGGCTCCGGCTGGAGGACCTCGTCCCGGTGTTCGCCGAGCAGGCCCAGGGGCTGCTCGAAGGCGGCGCCGACCTCCTGATCCTGGAGACCTGCCAGGACATGATCGAGATGCGGGCCCAGATCCTGGGCAGCCGCGTCGCGTTCGAGCGCAGCGGACGGCGCGTGCCCCTGCAGTGCTCGGTGACGCTCGATCCGTCGGGACGCATGCTGCTCGGCACCGACGTCCGGGCCGCGCTGGCCACGCTCGAGGCGATGGGAGCGGACGTGATCGGGCTCAACTGCTCGACCGGACCCGATCTCATGCGCGACGCGGTGCGCTACCTGGCGCAGAACGCCAGCACGCCCATCCACTGCATCCCCAACGCCGGGCTGCCGGTCAACGACGGCGGGCGCACCGTCTACCCCATGAAGCCCGAACCCATGGCCGAGACCCTGCGCGAGTTCGTGGTCGAGCTGGGGGTGAACGCGGTGGGCGGCTGCTGCGGCACCACCCCGGAGCACGTGCGCGCCCTGGTGCGGGCCGTGGGCCGGCGTGCACCCCGCGCGCGCCCGGGGCGCGGCGGCTGGTACCTCTCCAGCGGCATCACCGCCACCGCGCTCCGGCAGGAGCCGCCGCCCCTCCTCATCGGCGAGCGGCTCAACACCCAGGGCTCGCGGAAGGTGAAGGCCCTGGTGCTGGAGGACCGGATCGAGGACCTCATCCCGATCGCGCGCGCCCAGGTGGAAGGCGGGGCCCACGTGCTGGACGTGTGCGTCGCGCTCACCGAGCGCGGCGACGAGGCGGCCCAGATGCGGAGGCTGGTCAAGAAGCTGGCGCTCTCGGTGGAGGCGCCCCTGTGCTTCGACTCCACCGAGCCGGCGGTGATCGAGGAGGCGCTCAAGGCCTACCCGGGCTGCGCGATCGTGAACTCGATCAACCTGGAGAATGGCCGCGAGCGGGTGGACGCGGTGATGCCCCTGGTCGCGAGGTACGGCGCCGCGGTGATCGCGCTCACCATCGACGAGCAGGGGATGGCGAAGACCGCCGAGCGCAAGCTGCAGGTGGCCCGGCGGCTCTACGACATCGTCACGCGCGAATACGGCCTGCCCCCCGAGCGTCTCATCTTCGACGACCTCACGTTCACCCTGGCGACGGGCGACGCCGAGTTCGTGCGCTCGGGCCTCGAGACCCTGGAGGGCATCCGCCGCATCAAGGCCGAGCTGCCCGGGGCGCTCACCAGCCTGGGGGTCTCCAACGTGTCGTTCGGGCTCGGCCGGGAGGCGCGCGCCGTCCTGAACTCGGTCTTCCTCTACCACTGCGTGCAGGCCGGGCTCGACATGGCCATCGTCAACGCGGCCGAGATCACGCCCTACCCGGAGGTCGGCGCCGAGGACCGGCGGCTGGCGGAGGACCTGATCTTCGCCCGCGACGCGCAGGCGCTCGCCCGCTACATCGCTCACTTCGAGGGCCGCACCGCCGCGGCGCGCGCGCGCCAGGAGGAGGTGCAGGAGGCGGCGCTCGAGGTGGAGGAGCGCATCCACTACCAGATCCTGCACCGCAAGCCGGCCGGCATCGAGGCGCTGGTGGACGCCGCCGTGAAGCGGCAGGACCCGGTCGCCGTGCTCAACGGGGTGCTGCTGCCCGCCATGAAGGAGGTGGGCGACAAGTTCGGCGCCGGAGAGCTCATCCTGCCCTTCGTGCTGCAGAGCGCCGAGGTGATGAAGAAGGCGGTGGCGCGGCTGGAGACGTATCTGGAAAGGCACGCCGACGTGAGCAAGGGCCGGGTGGTGCTGGCCACCGTCTACGGCGACGTCCACGACATCGGCAAGAACCTGGTGAAGACCATCCTCTCCAACAACGGTTACACGGTCTTCGACCTGGGCAAGCAGGTCCCCGTGCAGCGCATCATCGAGAAGGCGCGCGAGGTGGACGCCACCGCCATCGGCCTCTCGGCCCTGCTGGTCTCCACCAGCAAGCAGATGCCGGTGTGCGTGGCCGAGCTGCACCGGGCGGGCCTGCGCTACCCGGTGCTGATCGGCGGCGCCGCCATCAACCGCAACTTCGGACGGCGCGCGGCGCTGGTGGACGGGGAGGTCTTCTACGGCCCCGGCGTCTTCTATTGCAAGGACGCCTTCGAGGGGCTGGACACCGTGAACGCCCTGGGGGATCCCCAGCGGAGGTCGGAGTGGGTGGAGCGCGTCCGGCGGGAGGCGTTCGAGTTCAAGGCCAAGGCGGCCGAGCTGGAGGCGCGCGCGCAGGAGGCGTCGGCCCGGCAGGGCGACTTCAAGGCGACCGTGTCGCGCGACGTGACGGTTCCGGCGCCGCCCTTCTGGGGCGCGCGCGTGACGCCGGCCCCGGAGATCCCCTACGACGGCGTGTTCGCCGGCATGGATCTGAAGACCCTCTACCGCCTGCACTGGGGCGCGCGCGGGACCGGCGCGGACTACGAGAGGCTCATCCGCGAGGACTTCGAGCCCCGGCGCCTGCGGCTGCAGCGCGAGGCCGAGGCCGAGGGCTGGATCCGGCCGCAGGCGGTCTACGGCTTCTTCCCCTGCCAGAGCGAGGGGCAGGACCTGGTGGTCTACGACCCCTCCGCCTTCGCTCCCGGCTCGCTGGCCCCGCGCGGGAAGCTCGAGGAGCTGCTGCGCTTCGTCTTCCCGCGCCAGAGCGAGCGGGAGGGCCTGTGCCTTGCCGACTACTTCCTGCCGGCCTCGGGGAGCAAGTTCGACGTCGTGGCCTTCCAGGTGGTCACGGTGGGTCCGGGCGCGGACGAGCGGTGCGAGACGCTGAACGCGCGTGGCGAGTACTCGCAGGCGCTGTTCGTCCACGGCCTGGCCGTGGCGGCCGCCGAGGGCCTGGCCGAGTGGCACCACGGCAAGATCCGCCGGGAGCTGGGGCTCCAAGCCGAGCGCGGCAAGCGCTACTCGTTCGGCTACTCGGCCTGCCCGGACCTGGCCGACCAGGCCAAGCTGTTCCGGCTGTTGCAGCCGGAGCGGGCGATCGGCGTCACCCTCACCAGCGCCTACCAGCTCGTGCCCGAGGCCAGCACCTCGGCCATCGTCGTCCACCACCCCGAGGCGGTGTACTACATGGTGAAGGTGTAGGGAGGCGGTCCCGGAGCGCTCGCGAGCTCCCGGGGGCATCGCCGAGGACGCGGCTCCCCCGGCGAACGCGATCCAAGGTTTCCCTGTCGCCATCGAGCCGCGGCGGCCTGGGCCGGTCCCCTGCGCCCGACACCGGGCAGTGCGCGCCAGGGGCCCCCGCCCGCGCGTCGCTGCGGTGCGGAGGCACCGCATGCAACCGTCGGCCCGGCTGGAACTTCCCGGTCTTCCCGGCGATGGCCCGCGGCGGCCTCGGGCTGGAACGGCGATTGCCTGGCGATTCGAGGGGCGTGGTGAGGTGGGGGAGGTGATCGCCACATGCGAGTCCCGCGCCCTGGCCCCGGGATCGGCGGATTGGGCTGGCTGGCCGGGCTGGTGCTCCTGGGTGCCTCGAGCCCGACCCCCGCTCGTGAGGCCACCCAATCCCCCACCCTCAAGCTCCCGGCCGATGCGATCTTCGAGCGCACGGTAGGGGCCGACAGCGCCGTGGTTTTCCGCCACGGCCCGCACGTGGCCCTGGCCGCCAACCGCTGCACGGCGTGCCACCCGCGGTATTTCCGGATCCTGGTCCCCACCCGAGCCCTCCGGCACCGCGAGATGAACGCGGGGCGAGCCTGCGGGGCCTGCCACGACGGTCGCCAGGCCTTCGGCGTGCGCGATCCGGGGGCGTGCGCGTCCTGCCATGTTGGCAGATCGGCCATGGCAGGGAGGGCTGCCGCCCCGGGCGGAGAGGGAGCCCCCGCCGCGCCGCGCGGCCCCAAGCCCCTGGTCTTTCCGCAAGGTGAGGCATCCCCCGGCCCGGTCACCTTCCGCCACGACACGCACTCCGGCGGGAAGGCGGGCTGCGTGGCGTGCCACCCCAGGCCCTTCGCGGTGAAGCGCTCGGCGAGCCCCCCCGGAACCGCCATGCACGAAGCCGAGGGCTGCGGCCGCTGCCACGACGGCACGGGCGCCTTCGATCTGGCGGCCGAGGACGCCTGCGCCCGCTGCCACGCCCAGGAGGAGGCGGCGCGATGAGCTGGGGCTTGCTGCTCGACGTCACGCGCTGCATCGGCTGCGGCGCCTGCGCCGCGGCCTGCAAGGAGCAGAACGATCTGCCGCTGCCCATCGAGGAGCGGACCACCGCCTACACCTGGACCACGGTGGAACGCCGGGGAAGCGCGAACGTGCGCCGCCTGTGCATGCACTGCCTCACCCCCACCTGCGTTTCGGTCTGCCCGGTGGGGGCGATGCGCAAGACCTCCGCGGGTCCCGTGCTCTACGACGCCGACAAGTGCATCGGCTGCCGCTACTGCGTGATGGCCTGCCCCTTCGGCGTGCCCAAGTACCAGTGGGACCGGCCGGTGCCGGTGGTGGGCAAGTGCGTGATGTGCGCGTCCCGGCTGGCCGCGGGCCAGCCCACCGCCTGCGCCCAGGTGTGCCCCACCGGCGCCACGCAGTTCGGCGAGCGCGAGGCGCTGGTACGCGAGGCCAGGGCGCGCATCGCCCGCGAGCCCCAGCGCTACGTCAACCACGTCTACGGGCTGGAGGAAGCCGGCGGGACCTCCGTGCTGATGCTCTCGGGAGTACCCTTCGAGCAGCTCGGCCTGCCGGTCAACTTGCCCCGCGAGCCGATCCCGCTGCTCACCTGGCGCGCGCTCTCCCGGGTTCCCGACATCGTGCTGCTGGGCGGCGCCCTGCTCTACGGCATCTACTGGATCACCAGGCGCCGGGAGTACGTGCGCCGCATCGAGGCCGCCGCGGCTCTCGCCGAAGCGCACCCCCGCCCGCGTCCCCTGGGGGCCCGGTCGGCGGGCGAGAAGGAGGCCACGTGAACGGCTCCCGGCCGGCCTCCGGCCCCGGCTTCCGCTGGACCTTCTGGCGGGCGGCGTTCGCCGCGCTGATGCTGGTCTTCATCCCGGTCACGGTGCTCCGTTTCACGCGGGGCCTGGGGGCCACCACCAACCTCGGCGACGGCTTTCCCTGGGGCCTGTGGATCGGTTTCGACATCCTGTGCGGGGTGGGCCTGGCCGCCGGCGCCTTCACGCTGACGGCGGCGGTGCACCTCCTCCACCTGCGCCGCTTCGAGCCCATCGTGCGCCCCACGGTGCTCACCGGGTTCCTGGGCTACCTGTTCGTGGTGTTCGCCCTCCTCTACGACCTCGGGCAGCCGTGGCGCATCTGGCACGCCGTGGTCTTCCGCAATCCGCATTCGGTGATGTTCGAGGTGGCCTGGTGCGTCATCCTGTATACGGGCGTGCTCTCCTTGGAGTTCGCGCCGATCGTCTTCGAGCAGCTGCGGCTGGAGCGGCCGCGCCGCATCCTGCGCGCCGTCAACACCCCGCTGGTGATCGCCGGAGTGCTGCTCTCCACCCTCCACCAGTCCTCGCTCGGCACCCTCTACCTGATCGTCCCCGAGAAGCTCCACCCGCTGTGGTATTCGCCCTACCTGCCGGTGATGTTCTACCTCTCCGCGATCGGCGCCGGCCTGGCCATGGTGATCGTGGAGTCGCATCTGAGCGGCCGCGCCTTCGGGAGGCGGCTCGAGATGGACCTGCTCGAGCCGCTGGGCCGGGTGATGGTGGTGACGCTGGGGCTGTTCGGCCTCCTCCGGCTCGACCTCCTGCTGCACGACGGCGTGCTCCCCGCGGTGCTCGACGGCAGCTACGAGAGCCGCATGTTCCTGCTCGAGTTCGGGCTCGGCGTGGTCCTGCCCGTGGCCCTGCTGGCCTGGCCGCGCATCCGCCGGTCGCCCACCGGCCTGGTGACCGGGGCGATGTCCGCCGTGCTCGGCTTCGTCATGCACCGCCTCAACGTGAGCGTGACCGGTCTGGAGCGCGCGAGCGGCGTGCGCTACACCCCGAGCTGGATGGAGCTCACCGTCTCGGTGGGGCTGGTGGCGACCGGCTTCGTCGTGTTCGCCGTGGCGGCCCGCTACCTGCCGATCTTCCCTGCGGAGGCGCCGGTCGAGGAGGAGGCGGGCGGCGCCGGGGAGGCGTGGGCGGGCGCACCGGCCCACCGCTGAAGCCATGAGACTGCGCATCGGCGTGCTCTCCATCGTCGGCGTCGCCGCCGTGACCGCGGCGGTGATCGGCGGCATGTCGGTGCTCATCGTGCGCGCCCACCGCGCGGCGCTGCTGGCGCAGCTCTCGCGCGGCGCCGACCAGCTGTGCGAGACCATCGCCGGCAGCACCTACTACGACATGCTCGAGAACCACCGCGAGCGCCTGCACCGCCAGATCCTCACCATCGGGCGCCAGCCGGGCATCGAGCGCGTGCGGCTGTTCAACGCCACCGGCACCATAAGGTTCTCCTCGGACGAGGCCGAGATCGGCCGGGCCCTGGACAAGAAGGCCGAGGCCTGCGACGCGTGCCACGCCGCGGGCCAGCCCCTGCAGCGGCTCTCGCGCGGGCAGCGCACGCGCATCTTCCGCGCGGCCGACGGCCGCCGCATGCTGGGCATGATCCGTCCCATCCACAACGAGGTCCGCTGTTGGAGCGCCCCGTGCCACGTGCACCCGCGCGGCGAGTCGGTGCTGGGCGTGCTCGACGTGAACCTCTCGCTGGCGGAGGCCGACCGCCAGATTGCCGGCGACCAGCGCCAGCTGCTGCTGCTGGCCGTGATCGCCATCGCGGCCAGCAGCCTGCTGCTGTGGTGGATGAGCCGGCGCCTCATCCTGCGCCCGGTCGAAGCGCTGATCGCCGGGACCCGCAAGGTGGCGGAGGGCGACCTGCACACCACGATCCCGGCCGGGGCCCGACACGAGTTCGGCGACGTGGCGCGGGCTTTCAACGACATGATCCGCCGCCTGGGCGAGGCCCAGCGCCAGCTCACGCAGGCCGACAAGCTGGCTTCGGTGGGCCGGCTGGCCGCCGGCGTGGCGCACGAGATCAACAACCCGCTGACCGGGGTGCTCACCTACGCCTCGTTCCTGCACAAACGCACGCGGGATCAGCCCGAGATCGCCCGGGACCTCGAGGTGATCGTGCGCGAAACCAAGCGGTGCCGCGACATCGTGCGTGGCCTGCTGGACTTCGCCCGCCAGACGCCGCCCCAACGTCAGGCCACCGATCTCAACGCCGTGGTGCGCCGCGCCGTCGCCGTGGTGATGAACCAGCTCGTCATCGACCGGGTCGCCCTGAGCTTCGAGCTGGCCGCCGACCTGCGCCCGGTGCCCGCCGACGCCAACCAGATCCAGCAGGTGATCATGAATCTCATCCTCAACGCCGCGGACGCGGTTGGAAAGGAAGGCGGCACCATCCGGGTGCGCACCCGCGAGGTGGCCGTGCCGCCGCACGGGCACGCGGTGATCCGCGTGGCCCGCTGCCCCAAGGGTTGCGACCTGTTGGACCCGAGCGTGCGCATCGGCGGCCATCCCGGCATCCGGATCTCCCGGAAGCACGACGACCAGGACGCGGTGGTGCACCTGGACCCGGTCTACGGGCGGGTCAATCACCGCGCTTCCGCGCCCGCCCCGCAGGGAGTGCTCGCCACCCACGCCTGCCCCCAGTGCGGCGCGGGGCTGGAGGTGCCCGACCATTCCTGCGGGGCCTGCGGCGGGCCCGTCTTCGCGGTGCTCACCGAGAACAAGGGTCGCGTGGAGTGGTGCAGCCGTCAGGGCTGCCACCGGAGCCGCTGGGCGGCCATGGACGCGTGCGGTCCCCAGAGCATGGCGGAGCTGGCGGTCGAGGACACCGGGCACGGCATCGCGGAGGAGGATCTCGATCACCTCTTCGAGCCCTTCTTCACCACCAAGGGCCACCGCGGGATGGGACTCGGGCTGGCCGTGACCTGGGGCATCGTGGAAGGGCACGGCGGCAGCATCGAGGTGCAGACCCAGCTCGGGGGAGGCACCCGCTTCACGGTTCGGCTGCCCGTGGCGCCCGCCGCGGCCGTCCCGGACGCCGCGGGGGGCGAAGGCGCCCGAGGTGCCGCATGAGTGAGCGCTGGGACGTGCTCGTGGTGGACGACGAGCCGGTGGTGTGCGAGGCGATTCGCATGGTGCTCGAGCACGATGGGCTGGAAGTGGCCTGCGTGGCCGACGCCCGGACGGCGCTCGCCCACCCCGCGCTCGCCGACTGCCGCCTGGCGATGGTGGACGTGATGCTGCCCGGGCCTTCGGGACTCGACCTGCTTCACCTCCTGCGCCGGAGGCGTCCCGATCTGCCCATCGTGCTCATGACCGGCTACGCCACGCCCGCGATCGCCGGGAGCGTCCGGGAGGCAGGGGTCGCGGCGTTCCTGGCCAAGCCGTTCGACGAGTCCGAGCTCGTGGAGCAGGTTCATCGCGTGCTGGAGACCACGGGCGTGGACGGAGAGGAGAAGCGGCCATGACCGCGCTTCTGGTAGTGGTGCTGTTCGTGTCGCTCATCGTCGTGGATCTGGCCGTTCGCGCCGTGAGCAGGCGCCTCCAGGCGGCCCGCGAGCGGCGCGAGCGCGAATCCGTGCTCAAGACGGCGGTGACCCTGACCTTCGCGGGCGAGGCGCAGACCCTCCGCCGGGGGGAGCTTGCCAAGCCCCGCGCGCGCATCCTCGCGGTGGACGACGAGCCCGTGGTCCTCGACAGCTTCCGCAAGCTCCTGGTGCTCGCGGGATTCAGCGTGGACACCGTGGAGAGCGGGCCGGAGGCCCTCACGCTGCTGCGCCGCCACGACTACGACCTTCTGTTCACCGACCTCAAGATGCCGGGGATGGACGGCGTGGAGGTGGTGAAGGCGGCCAAGCACCTGCGGCCCGACGTGGACGTGGCGGTGATCACCGGCTTCGCCACCCTCGAGACCGCCGTGGAGACCATGCAGTACGGCGCGGTGGACTACGTGCAGAAGCCCTTCGACGACGACGAGCTCGTCGCCTTCACCGAGCGTCTGCTCATCAAGCGCCAGGCCCGTCTGGATGCACAGCGGCGACCCACGGTGCGGATCGTGGCTCCGGCCGTGGCCGAGACCGTGGCCGCCCGCGACTACTGCGTGCCGGGCGGGGCGTTCGTCTCGCCCGGGCACACCTGGGCCCAGATCGAGGCCGACGGCACGGCCTGGGTCGGGCTCGACGACTTCGCCCGCAAGGCCGTGAAGGCCGTCGAGCGGGTCGAGCTGCCCGCGCCGGGCCTGGCGGTGAAGCGGGGAGAAGTGTTGTTCGTGCTGCGGCGCGGCGAGCAGCTTGCCCGCCTGCGTGCCCCCTTGAGCGGGGAGGTGAGGCAGGTGAACCAGGCGCTGCAGCGCGAGCCGGGCCTGATCGTCGAGAGCCCCTACGACCGCGGCTGGGTCTGCGTGCTACGGCCCTTCGACCTGGCCGGCGAGCTTCCCGGCCTACGCATCGGAACGCCGGTGGTCGCCTGGTTCCAGGAGGAGATCGCCCGACTCCACCAGCTGGCCTCCCCGGCCGGCGAGGCCGGCCCGCGTTGGGAGACCCTGGAAGCCCAGTTCTTCGGTCCCGGCGTGGCCCGGCAGGACAGCGTCACCGAGGTGCTGGCCGCGGGGTAGTCGGGGAAGCCTCTCCCGGCGCCGCTCGCGCCCGGCACTCCTCTCCGGCAGGCGAGGCCATGGCCTCCGCGAGGGCGGACCTCGGATGCTCGCCCTTCGGCATGGCCGCGTCCCGCGTGGGTGCGGTAGGATGGCACCCGAAGCCTTCCGGGCGCGGCCGCCGGGCTGGCCGATCGGAGGACGATCCCATGGCAGTCACCGTGCGCCTCCTGCACACCGGGGTCGGCAAGATCGCGCGGGCGGCCGGCGGCCTCACCCCCGCCCAGCTGCGCTGGCGGCCCGGCCCCCGCCGATGGAGCGTCCACGAGATCGTGGGCCACCTGCTCGACTACGAGCTGGTGAGCGCCTGGCGGCTCCGGCGCATCGTCGGGGAGCCGGGGGCGCTGGCGGAGGGCTGGGACCAGGAGCCGTGGGCGGCGGCCTTCCGCTATCATCGGCTTCCATTCGCGCGGCTGCTGCGCGGCCTGCGCGAGCCCCGCGCCGTCAACCTGATGCTGCTGGATTCGCTCCCGCGCCGGGCCGTCACCGGAGGCTGGTACGACCACGACCGCGGCCGCGAGGGCGGCGAGCGCTTCCTCACCCTGTGGGCCGGCCACGACCTCGACCACCTGGAGCAGATCCGCGCCATCCGCGCCCGGCTCGGGCGACCGGCCCGGTGATGGAGGTCGCGCCGGTCGTCCTGGAGGGCGAGCACGTCCGGCTGGAGCCGCTCGCGCTCGGGCGCCACTTCGAGGGCCTGTGCCCCATCGGGCTGGACCCGGAGCTCTGAACGAAATAGAGGATTCCGGCCAACATGCTCCCCTCCTGCGCCGCCTCCGGCAGGATACACCGGCGGCACTAGAATCCGCTTGCATCCGTACCACGGTACCGGACGCATCCTAGGGTGAGGAGTCGGGATGGCGAACGCACCTTTGAGCAGCGGCCAGCTGGCGCGGGCCGCCGGCGTGAACGTGCAGACCCTGCGCTTCTACGAGCGGCGCGGGCTGCTGCCCGGTCCGTCGCGGTCGGCCGGCGGGCACCGGCGCTTCGGGCCCGAGGCCTTGGGCCTGCTCCGCCTCATCCGGCGGGCGCAGGAGCTGGGCTTCACCCTGGCCGAGATCGCCGAGCTGCTCGAGCTGCGCGGCGACCCCGCGGCCGACTGCGGGGACGTGTGCGCGGTGGTGCAGGCCAAGCTCGACCACGTGGAGCGCCAGCTCGCCCGGCTCACGGAGCAGCGGCGGCGGCTGCGCCGGCTGCGGGACGCGTGTCCCACCACGCGGCCGCTGCGCGACTGCCCGGTGGTGGCGGAGCTGGAACGAGGCGTGGCCCGAAGGAAGGGAGGACCCGATGAGGCGTCTGTGGGCGGCGCTGGCAGGCGTCGCGCTGGCGGCGGGCGCGTGGATCGCGCTGGTCGCGGCGCGCGCTCCCGGCTGCCCGAAGTGCCCGCTGTGCCCGTGAGGGGCGGGGGCGTTTGACGGCGAGGGGCCGGGAGCTGCCGGCCCCGCTTCCGCCTATCCGGATTGCCTGATCGCCGGCCTCACCACGGCCGCCAGCGCGAGCAGCGCCCCGAACACGCACACCACGCTCGCCCCGGGCGGGGCGCTCAGCCAGACCGAGGCCAGCATGCCCAGGGCGCTGGCGACCGTCGCCACGGCCCAGCCGATGGTGAGCCGGGTGCCCACGTGCCGGGCGAACAGCACGGCGGTGACGCTCGGGACGATGAGGTAGCTGAACACGACGAGCACCCCCGCCAGCTCCACCGACGCGGTCACGGTGAGCCCGAACGTGACGTAGAAGAGGAAGTCCCACGCCTTGACGTTGATGCCTCTCGCCCGGGCCGCGGCGGGGTCGTGGGAGATGAGCAGCAGCGTCCTGCGCCAGAAGCCGTGGAGCGCCCCGATCACCGTGTAAAGCACGAGCAGCCGCAGCACGTGGCGCGGCTCCACCGCCAGGAGCTGACCCACCAGCACGTCGCGGATGTGCTCGGCCCCGTGGGGAGCGTTGTTCAGGATGAGGACCGTGGCCGCGGCCGCGACCGCGTAGACGATGCCGATGATGGCTTCCTGCGGCACGCGCCCGTGGTCGGAGCGCGTGAGGGCGAAGGTGGCGGCGCCCAGGACGGTGAATCCGAGCGCCACCGCGTAGGTGACGGGCTCGCCGGCGTCGTGACCCCAGAGCGTGGCGACGGCCGCCCCGAGCACCGCCATCTGGGCCAGCGAGAGGTCCACGAAGATGACCTCCCGCTCCACCACGTGGAGCCCCAGGTATACGTGGATGCCGGCGATGCACAGCAGCGCCAGGAAGGGCCACAGCAGGAAGGGCAGCTGCTCGATCACGGCTTGCGGCCGCCCTGGAGCGCCTCGCCCAGCTCCGCGAGCAGGCGGTCGAACAGGTCGAAGTAGCTCTTCACCTGCTCCTCGGCACCCACCGAGGTGGGCAGGATGACCAGCGGGACGCCGGTGTCCCGGGAGATCTTCTGGGGCAGCCTCGGGTCGAAGAACAGCTCCATGATGATGAGCCGGATGCCGCCGGCCTTGAGCCGGGTCACGAGGTCCTGGACGTGGTCGGGAGAAGGGGGAATGCCGGGGCGGGGCTCGACGTAGTCCACCACCTCCAGTCCGAAGGCCCGGGCGAAGTACGACCACGACCGGTGGTAGGTGACGACCTTCATCCCGCCCAGGCCCAGCGCCTTCGCCCGCTCGCGCCAGCGCGCCGCCGCCTCGGCCAGGCGATTCTCGAAGTCCGCGCAGCGCTGGCCGAAGAGCGCCGCGTCGGCGGGAGCCACCCGCGTCAGGCCGTCGCGGATGGCGCGGGCGATGGGGGCGCCGTTGGCCGGGTCCAGCCAGTAGTGCGGATTGCCGAAGGGATGCACGTCTCCCAACGCTCGGCTCACCGAGGCCGGCACCTCGATCACGTCCACCTGCGACGATGCGTCCACGAAGCCGGGGGAGCCCGGGAGGATCCGGCGGTTGCGCGCGCCGTTGAGGAGCCCCGGTGCCCAGCCCACCTCCAGGTCCCGGCCGATCTGGACGAACAGGTCCGCCTTGTTGAGGCTCACCATGTAGGAAGGCTTGGCGTCCACGAAGTGTGGATCCTGGTAGCCGCGCGAGAGGCTCGTCACGTTCACTCGGTCGCCGCCGACCTCGCGGGCGATCGCGGCCAGGTCCTCGGTCGTGGTGACCACCAGGAGCGGGCGGGCGGCGGCGTGGGCGGGAAGCGGGGGCAGCGTCCAGGCTTGCAACATGAGAGCGCCCAGAAGCCCCATCGCGGCTCGCTGCCCGATCGGCCCCGGCCTGCGGCGCGGCGGGGGCTTGAGGATCGGATTCATCTCGATTCTCCTGTGACAGGGCGCCTCAGTAGGGATGGGCGCCATGGGGTCCGATGTTGAACAGCCACTTGAAGAACACGGCGTCGTGGTCCTCGCCGGTGGCGTGGTCGTGGATGCGATGCGCCTGGAGGCTCAACGTGGAGAACTCGCTGGGCTGGTACTGGACCAGGGCCAGCGCCCCGCTCTCCCGATCCCCGGCCGGCCGCTCCGTCCAGTCGTAGCGCGCGCCCACCTTCCACTGGCGCGCGAGCTGGTAGACCGCGTAGCCGTAGACCCCCGCTCGCCGCTCGGCGCCAGCGGCCGAGCCCTGCTCGCCGATGACCTCGGCCTGCACCAGGAGCGAGCGATAGATGCTGCGCCGGGGATTCTTCCAGCGGAAGGTCAGGTCCGCCACGGCGAGCTGCGCGCGATTGCCTTCCCCGCGCAGCCGGGGATGCGAGGCGGCGTTGGCGTAGGAGACGCCCAGGTTGAGGTCGGCGCTCTCGCGCAGCGGCACGAAGACGCTGGTGCGGCCCAGCGCCAGCAGGTCGGAGCGGCGCTCCGGGCCGAACGTCGGGGACGCGGTGGAATCCGGCACCGTCCCCAGCTGGGCGATCACGTCCCAGTAGAGGCCCGCCGGGTTCGGCACCAGCGCCGAGAGCGACGCTCCGCCGGTGGCCAGCCCTTCCTCTCCCAGGAACGCGGCCGCAGCCAGCGGGCGGTCCGCGAACGGGGTCTCGGGCGGATGGGTGGCATTGAACTTGCCCAGGTCCACCCGGAACTTCCCCAGCCGGGCCTGGCCGCCGCCCGGCAGCGCGAGCCAGGTGACGAAGCCTTCCTCGATCTCGAACCCCTCGGTGCTCGCCGCCAGGAAGAAGTCGGCGCGCGCGAAGGGGTCCACGACGGACTGGAAGCCCAGCTCGGCCTCGCGCAGCGCGGAGGCCGCTTCCTGCGCCTCGGTGTCGTTGCCGGCGACCGCCTGAAACCAGCCGATCACGCTGACGGCCGGGTTGGTGACGGAGGCCGACGACAACGGCGCGACCGTGCCGCCCGTACTGCCCGGCTGGGCCGCGCAGAGGCCGGGAAGCAGCAGGGCCAGGGTGCAAGACGCCGCGCACAGCGATCCTGTCATCTTCGCTCCTGGGGTAGCCCGCCGCCGCGACGGGGCGCGGCGGAGGCGAGAGACGCTGCGGGCGCGCCGGATGGGCGCGCGGTGGCCGCGGGGCTAGGCCAGGGGAGGGGCGCGGCTGAGCGAGGGGGTCCGCGCCACCAGGCACGGGCCGGAGGCAGGCGGCGCGGCCGGGTGGGTGCGGGTCGGCCCGGGTCGTGCGGGCGCGTGGACAGAGGCGGAAGCCAGGGCCGGGGCGTGGCCGGCCACGCACACCGCGCAGCTGGGGTGAAGCGTGGCGTCGCGATGCTGGTGGAGGGCGCCGGCCAGCCCCCCCAGCACCAGCGCGAGGAGGAGCAGGGCGGCCAGCGCACCCAGGCCCGTCTTGATTGCGTGTCTCGCGATGCCCATCGAATAGCGTCTCCGGGACCGGCCGAGGATCAGCATGGGGCGCGGCCCCGGCCGCCGTCAATGGCAAAGCCGCAGCCTGCCCGGCGCGGTCCTAGCGATCCATCCGGGCCGTCAGGGCGATGAGCGAGTCCCGCAGATGGGTCTTCCAGTAGCCCCAGGTATGGGAGCCGGGAAACTCGTTGTAGGTGTGGGCCAGCGCCAGCGCGGCGAGCTTGCGATGCAGCGCCCGGTTGTCCTCGAGGTTCTCGTCAGCGAGCCCCACGTCGAAGTAGATGGTCGTGCCGGGGAGCGAGGAGGCGACGCGGTCCACGTAGAGCAGGGGGCTGTGCTCGTCCAGCAGGCGCGAACCACCCGGCTCGGGGCCCAGCACCCGGCCTTCCCCCACCCCCTTCTTGAGCCGGTACTGGCCGCTGTGGCCGCCGCAGGCCCCGAACACGTCGGGGTGGCGGAAGGTCAGGTCGAGCGCCGCGCTGGCGCCATCCGAGAGCCCGATGAGGCCGCGGTGAGGCGGGTCGGCCTGCGTGCGGAAGTTCGCGTCGGTCCAGGCCACCACGTCCCTCACGATGTAGTCTTCCACGCGCGAGCGGCCATCGTAGGAGTTCAGGTAGAGCGAGCGGCCCAGCAGGCCCGTGCCGTTGCCGTTGGGGAAGACCAGGATGACCTCGGGAATGCGGCTTGCGGCAATCAGCGAGTCGGCGGTGTCCGCAGCCTTGCCCATGGCGAGCCAGTTGCCGGCCGATCCGGGCCAGCCGTGCAGCAGGTAGATCACCGGATAGCGCCGCCGGGTGAGGTACGACGGCGGCAGATACACCCGCACCGTGCGCCGGTCCTCCCCCAGGGACGGCGCGGGCATCTGGAGCCGCTCCACGGTCCCCTGGCGCTCGAGCGGCGGGTCGGCCGCCCGCCCGGGGACGGTGCCCAGCTGCAGCAGGACCGCGGCCCCGCACCAGGCGCGCGCCGCGCGTCTCACGGCTTCCGCCGGAAGTAAGAGAGCAGCCCTCCCGGGCTCTGCGCCCGCACCAGGGCCAGGGCGATCCGCGGCAGGCCCAGCGCCGTGGGATAGACCAGGTAGCGGTCCTCGAAAGCAGGATCGAATTTCTTCTTCCAGCGCCAGAGCCCCTGGAAGTCGTAGAACCTCGCCAGGTGCTCCATCAAGAAGGCGCGGGCGCGGTCGGGCCCGGCTGCCGCGGGCCGTGAGGCGGTGGCCGCCCGGACCTCCCGGCCCCGCTCGGGGGCGCGCGCCGCTCCGTCGGCGACCGGCTCGCCCCCGGCTTCCTCGACCCGGGCGAGCGCCGAGAGCGAAAGCGAGAGCATCGCGTCGCCCCGGCTCCGCGCGGCCTCCACCGATTTCGCCACCAGGAACTCCATCGCACCCGGCGCCGAGTCGCTGCGGCGGCGCATCAGGTCCAGCGCCCAGCCGCGACGCGCCCAGACGGGCACCCACGTCACGAACGCCTCGACGCGGCGCGCCCCGTCGTTCCAGGCCACCGCGAGCCACGCGTCGCGCAGGCCGTGCGGGTCGAACCGGCCCATGCAGAATCCCTTCTCGCCGCCGTGGTGAAGCCGCAGCCAATGGGCGGAGATGTCGCGCATCTGGTTCAGCATGCCGTCCGGATCCTGCGCCGGGTCGAACGCGGTCTCGCCGGGGAAGAACATGCGCGCCTGCAGGCCGGCCGCCTCCGCCTTGCGCACCGCGCGGCGCGCCTCGGCCGTCGCCGAGCCCTGCAAGCTGAAGCGCTCCGTCCACAGGACCGGATCCTCGCCGATGTGGAGGGCGCGCCAGCCGAACCGGCGGTAGAGCGGCAGGCGCTCCGGGCGCGCCTGGAAGAAGGCGAACTGCCAGTCGTGCTGGCGGCAGTGATCGGCGAAGGCTTCGAGCAGTGCCGGAAGCTCCTCGGGCGGACCGATGGGGTCGCCGATGCCGAGCAGCGTGTCCGACTCGAACCGGTAGGCAATCACCGCGCGCCCGTTGGCGCTGAAGAAATAGTCGGAGTCGGCGGCGCGCGCGAAGGCCGACACCGAGCTGTCGCCGTGGTCGCGGACCAGCTCGGCCACCCGACCCGCTTCGTTGTGGTGCCTCCTGCGGTGTGCGACCGGGCGCAGCGAGAGCAGCGCGAGCCCCACCAGCAGCGAGAAGCCGCTGAGCGGCAGGGAGCCCAGGAACCAGCGCACCATCCGCTGGCCCGCCGGGGCGAGGGGCTGGTCCAGCGCGAGGGTGGGCGAGCCGACCCCGAACAGCCGGTAGGCTGCCTCGCCGAGCGCGCGGGCGAGCGACGGCCCCTGGCCAAAGTGGAGCTCCAGCAACCAGCAGCCGCCCACCGCGTAGAGCGCGAGCGCGAGCGCCAGCCACAGCGCCCGCGAGCGCAGGGCCGCCAGCGACCATTCCCGGCTCTTCACCCGGAAGGCGTCGGCGCTCACCCCCAGCGCGAACATCAGGCCGGCGGCGACGGTGGCCTCCTCGACGTCGAGCGCCTTGAGCAGGTTGACCGGCACCGAGACGGCGCAGAGCAGGAGCGCCGTCACGAACGCGCGCCGCTTGCCGCGCCGCAGCCCCCAGGCGGTCACCAGCAGCAGCGCGCCGGCGATCAACGTGAAGGTCCGGCTGGTGTCGAGCACCTCGGTCGGCACCAGGTGAAGCACGGCGAGCAGGCGCTCCGGCGGATGGGAGAGCGCGGCGGACAGCACGTCCACGACGCCCATGGCGGCCACGGCGAGCGCCAGCGCCGTGCGACGCGCCGTGTCGCGGGGCGCTGCGGGCGTGGGGGGCTGCCGCGCCGCCTCGGGCGGCGCCTCCCCCGGCGGGACGTTCATGCGCGGCGCGGACTCTAGCACAGCGTTGCGCCGGATACGGCGCCCGGCGGGGCGAAGGTCAGGGCAACGTCACGAGAACCGCTCCGGGGCGCGACGGCCCGCGAGAGATTTTGCGGAACCCTGAAGGATCGCTGGCGGCGCCCTCAACCGGCTGCGACGAGGCGGGATGGGCGAGATTTCCGGGTGCAAGGGCGAGTGTCTTAAGGGAACGCGGCGCCGGCCGTACCCTGTTCCGCGGCGCGGCGCACGGGCCGGTGGAGGAGCCGATGGCGCAGAGCGCGCGGTGGGCGACCGCGGCGGTGATCGCGGTGGCGATGACGCTGGTAGCGGCCGGGTCGGCCGCGGCCGCCGCGCGCCGCGTGACGCAGGTGCCCGAGCGACGCGCGGCGGCCACCGGAACTCACGCCCCGCGGCATGCGCTCCA
>JBBIHL010000003.1:0-6802 GCA_037447075.1 Candidatus Eiseniibacteriota bacterium
GCGCACACGGTCACCACGGCCTTGCCCCGGAGCTTGGCGCCTGCGAACGGCGAGTTGCGCCCCTGGCTGAAGAAGGCCTCGGGGTCCACCACCCACTCCATGGCGGTGTCCACCAGCACCAGGTCGGCCTCCCCGCCGGCCTCGAGCCGCACCTCGGGCAGCCCCAGCACCCGGCGGGGCGCCCCGGTCCACAGCTCCAGCGCCCGCTCCAGCGTGACGTGACCGGGCTCCACCAGCTGGGTGAGCGTGAGGCCCAGGGCGGTCTCGAGCCCGACGATCCCCATGGGGGCCAGGTCGAACTCCACCGCCTTCTCCGAGGGCGTGTGCGGCGCGTGGTCGGTGGCCAGGCAGTCCAGGGTGCCGTCGCGGAGGGCGGCGAGCACGGCGTCGCGGTCGCGCCCGCCGCGCAGCGGCGGGTTCATCTTGGCGTTGGTGTCGTAGTTTCCCACCGCCTCGTCGGTGAGCGTGAAGTAGTGGGGAGCGGTCTCGCCCGTGACGCGCAGCCCGCGCGCCTTGGCGTCGCGCAGCGCCTCCAGCGACTCGGCGCAGGAGACGTGGGCAAGGTGCAGGCGGCCTCCGGTGAGGGCGGCCAGCTCCACGTCGCGCCGCACCATGACGGCCTCCGCGGCGTTGGGGATGCCCTTGAGGCCCAGGCGGGTCGAGGTGAAGCCCTCGTTCATGCAGCCCCGGCCGCGCAGCCCGAGATCCTCCTCGTGGGCGATCACCGGGAAGCCCGCGTGCCGCGCGTATTCCAGGGCGCGGCGCATGAGCCCCGCGTCCATCACCGGGCGCCCGTCGTCCGATACCGCCACCGCGCCGGCGTCGCGCAGCTCCATGAACTCCGTCATGCGCTCGCCCGCCTGCCCCACCGAGACCGCCCCGACCGGATAGACCCGGCAGTGGGCCGTCTCGCGCGCGCGCTGCACCACCCAGCGCACCCGCGAGGCGTCGTCGAGTGGCGGGACGGTGTTGGGCATGCAGGCGACCGCGGTGAACCCGCCCGCGGCGGCGGCGCGCGTGCCGCTGGCGATCGTCTCCTTGTCCTCCTGGCCGGGTTCGCGCAGGTGCACGTGGATGTCCACCAGCCCCGGCGAGAGCAGCAATCCCGTGCCGTCCACCTCGACGGCGCCGGCCGGGGCGCGCAGCGAGGCGCCCACGCCCTGGATGCGCCCCTCCGCCACCAGCACGTCGGTGCGCGTGCCGCCCGCGCCCAGCTGCGCGCTGCGGATGAGGATCGCGCTCACCTCGGCCATGCGTTCCATCCCCCGCTGGTCGCCTTCACGCCCGCCCCTCACGCCGCCACCTGGTGCTCGACCCCGCTCGCCAGGTAGAGCACGGCCATGCGGACCGCCACCCCGTTCGTGACCTGCTCCAGGATCACCGAGCGCGAGCCGTCGGCCACGCGGGGGTCGATCTCCACTCCGCGGTTCAGGGGCCCCGGGTGCATCACCACGGCGTCGGGCTTCATGCGGTCCGCGCGCTCGGGCGTGACCCCGAAGCGCAGGGCGTATTCCCGCAGCGAGGGCAAGTAGCCGCCGTCCATGCGCTCCTGCTGCAACCGCAGCACCACCACCGCGTCGGCCCCCTCGAGCGCCTCGTCCACGCCGGGGGCCACCGTGCACCCCATGCGCTCGATCTCCAGCGGCATGAGGGTGGTGGGGCCGGCCAGCACCACGTGGGCTCCCAGCTTGGTGAATCCCCAGATGTTGCTGCGCGCCACCCGCGAGTGGGCGATGTCGCCCACGATGGCGACCCGCAGGCCCTCCAGGCCCGAGGTCTTGCCGCCGGGAGGCGCCGGGCCGCCCTTCACCGCGCGCAGCGTGTAGAGGTCCAGCAGGCCCTGGGTGGGATGCTCGTGCTGCCCGTCGCCGGCATTGATGACCCCGGCGTCGAGGTGACGCGCCAGGAAGTGCGGGGCGCCGGAGCTGGGATGGCGGATCACCACGAGCTGCACGCCCATCGCCTCCAGGTTGCGGGCGGTGTCGAGCAGGGTCTCGCCCTTGGCGGTGGAGGAGCCGGTCGCGGAGAAGGTCACCATGTCGGCGGAGAGGCGCTTCTCGGCCAGCTCGAACGAGACCCGGGTGCGGGTGGAGTTCTCGAAGAACGCGTTGACCACGGTGATGGCGCGCAGGGTGGGCACCTTGGGGATGGGGCGCGCCATGACCTCGCGGAAGGCCCGGGCGGTGTCGAGGATCTCCAGGATCTCCTCGCGCGAGACGTCTTCCAGCCCCAGCAGGTCCCCGTGCTTCATGCCTCCTCCGGGTGGCGCGCGGGCCCCACGACCCGGTCGCGCCCGCGCCCGAAGGAGACGTCCCGATCTCCGGCTCGGACCCGGCTCCGGGCGGCCACCCTGCCGCCCGGGCAAACAAAAGGCCCCGGCGCCATTGGGCGCCAGAGGCCGCGTCGGCTATGGACCGTCATCCACGCTCCTTCCCGGCCTCTCGGGGCCGGGTTAAAGGTGATCAACCGCCTGCCAAGCTGAACCGCATTCTAGTCCATGGAGGAGGCGCGCACAAGTGGCGGCGCCGCTACTCCTCGATCTCCTTGATCACCACGCTGTCCACCGCGTCCAGGTCCTGCACCTTGACGCCGATGACCTCCTTCTTCGAGGTGGGCACGTTCTTGCCCACGAAGTCGGCGCGGATGGGGAGCTCCCGGTGCCCGCGGTCCACGATCACGGCCAGCTGGATGGCCCGCGGGCGGCCGAAGTCCATGATGGCGTCCATCGCGGCGCGCACGGTGCGGCCCGTGTAGAGCACGTCGTCCACCAGCACGACGACCTTGCCGTTCACGTCCACCGGAATGTCGGTCGAGCCCACCACCGGCTGGTGCGCCACGGTGGAGAGGTCGTCGCGATAGAGCGTGATGTCCAGCGAGCCGCAGGTGACGTCCTTGCCCTCGAACTCCCGGATCTTGGCGGCGATGCGCTTGGCGAGCGGCACCCCGCGGCGCCGGATCCCCACCAGCACGATGTTCTCGACGCCGCGGTTGCGCTCGACGATCTCGTGGGCGATGCGGGTCACGATGCGCCGCAGGGCGTCGGCATCGAGGATCTCGGCCTTCTCGCGCAGAGCCATCAAGGCAACCCCCTCCGGAGAGGAGCGCATGTTAGCCAGCCGCACACGGCGGAGCAAGCGGTGGCACGCGTCCCGCCCCCGTTTCGGCCCGGCGCCGCAGCCAACCGGTCTCCCCCGCGGCTGGCGTCGCCGTGGATTCCGCCGCCGCCGGTTGCTAGACTGCCGCCTCGCGTCCCGACCGACGCGAAGCTCGCGCCGGCCACCCGGGGAGCTGGAGCCCTCTCCCGACCCACATGCATCACCCAACCACTCGTCCGAGGACGCCGCGCGTGCATCCCGGCCACCGTGCCGTCCGCGACCCCGGGGCGTGCGGAGCGCGGTTGCCGCTGTGCGGCGTGCTGGACACGGGGCTCGAGGACGACCTTCGGGAGCGCACGGCATGACCCGCGTGGCTCGCACGCTCGGGGCCGGCCTCAAGAACCTGGGCGCGCTGCTGGCGGGCCTGGCGCTGGCGTGGCTCCTCGCGGAGCTGCTCCTGGCGCTGCTGCTCCCCCCGCCGCTCCGCTACCTCGAGCCCCAGCCCCTGCACATCCCCGACCCCGAACTGGGGTGGCTGGTGAAGCCCAACCAGCATTCCTTCACCATTGACCGGCCCGTCGCCACGGATTCCCACGGCTTTCGCTCCCCGGAGCCGCGCGCGGCGAAGGACACGACCGGGCTGCGCGTCCTCTGCCTGGGCGACAGCCAGACCTTCGGCAACGGCACCGATCAGGCCGAGACGTGGCCGATGCGTCTGGAGGCCCGACTCCTGGCCCTGCTTCCGGGACGCACGGTGGAGGTGCTGAACGGGGGCGCCCAGGGCTACGACACCGCGCAGGAGACCGGCCTGCTGGCCCGCCTGGCGCCGCGCCTCGAGCCCGACGTGGTGGTGATCGGGTTCTATCTCAACGACCTGGGCGAGCTGCTGCGCCGCGACCTGCCCGGCGCGGTGGACCCGCTCACCCACCAGTTCCGCCGCGTCGGGGCGGTCAAGCGCAACGTCCCCTACGCGCTCATCTACCTGGTCAAGCGCAGCCGCGTGGTGACGCTGGTGAGCTGGCAGATCCGCCAGCAGCGGGCGCGCAGCCGCGAGGACCAGAACGGGCTCGTCCTGCTGGGAAACACGCCTCCGGAATACGAGCGGTCCTGGCAGATCGTGGCCGGCTGCCTGGCGCGCGCGGACTCCCTGTGCCGCGCCCGACGTGCGCGGCTCGTGGTCTTCCCGGTCCCCACCGGCCACGAGTTCGTGAAGGAGTTCCCGCGCGAGCAGTACCGCTCGCGGCTGCTGGCCCTGGCCGACTCGCTCGGCATCCAGACCCTGGACCCCACGCCGGTGATGAAGGCCCAGGGCGGCGGGTTCAAGCGCTACTTCATCACCTGGGATGGCCACATCAACCGCGAGACGCACGACCTGATCGCGCGGCTGCTGGCGGAGGGGATCCTGCAGAGGCGGCCGGCGTAGGGACCCGGGCGGGAGCGGCCCGAGCTCGCCGTGCGCGCGCCGGCGGGGCGGCCAGGGCGGACAAGTTTGGCGGTCGCCTGCCATTCCGGCGCCCGCCCGAGGCGCCCCGGGCAGCGCAGGCGCTTGCCCGCTGCGCCGGTCCAACGCGCAATCGGAAGGCAGCACAGCAGTTGCAGTCTGGGGACCGGGGGGCGGCGGGACCCGCCCCTCCGGCACGAGTCATGCGGTGAGTGGAACGGGGAGGGATCATGTCCACGCCCTGGATGCATCGCTACGCCCAGCGTACCCAGCGGATGACCAGCTCGGCCATCCGCGAGCTGCTCAAGCTCACCAGCCGGCCCGACATCATCTCGTTCGCGGGCGGATTGCCGGCCCCGGAGCTGTTCCCGATCGAGGAGTTCCGGGCCGCGGCCGACCGGGTCCTGGCCCGTCAGGGGCGCCAGGCGCTCCAGTACAGCACCACCGAGGGCTACCTGCCCCTGCGGGAGATGATCGTCCGCCACATGGCGCGCTACGGGATCATCGTGGACCCGGACAACGTGCTGATCACGACCGGCTCGCAGGAGGCGCTCGACCTGATCGGCAAGGTGCTCATCAACCCGGGCGACAAGATCCTCACCGAGGAGCCCACCTACCTGGGCGCCATCCAGGCCTTCACCATGTACGGCGCCGACTACGTCACCGTGGCGATCGACGACGACGGCCTGCAGACGAGCAGGTTGGAGGAGGCGCTCCGCGCGGGGCCGAAGTTCATGTACATCCTCCCCAACTTCCAGAACCCGGCCGGCACCACGCTGCCGCTGCCGCGGCGCCTCGAGCTGGTCGCCATGGCCGATCGCTACGGCACTCCGGTCATCGAGGACGACCCCTACGGCCAGCTGCGCTACGAGGGCGACCACATCAAGCCGCTGGTCGTGCTCGAGGCCGAGGGCCGCCATTGCGAGAGCAACGGGCACTACACCGGCAACGTGATCTACCTGAGCACCTTCAGCAAGACCCTGGCCCCCGGCCTGCGCCTGGGCTGGGTGGTGGCGCCCAAGGACGTGATCGGCCGCCTGGTCCAGGCCAAGCAGGGCACGGACCTCCACAGCAGCACGCTGGACCAGATGATCGCCTACGAGGTGGCGCGCGGCGGCTTCATTGACCAGCACGTCCGCCGCCTGCGCGAGGTGTATCGCCGGCGCCGCGACCTGATGCTCGCGTCCCTGGAGCGGGCGTTCCCGGACCCGGCCGCCGGTGTGCGTTGGACGCGCCCCCAGGGTGGCCTCTTCCTGTGGGTGATGCTGCCCGCGTGGCTCGACGCGGGCGTGCTGCTCGAGGACGCGGTCCGGGAGAAGGTGGCGTTCGTGCCCGGCACGGCCTTCCATCCGCTCGGCGGCGGCGGCAACACGCTGCGGCTCAACTTCAGCAACGCCACCGAGCCCATGATCGAGGAGGGGATCGCCCGCCTGGCCCGCACCGTGGAGAGGCGCCTCGAGGCGCGGGTCGTCCCGGTCTGAGCCCCCACCTCGCGGGAGGGCGGCGCGCTCCCCGCCGGGCCGCCCGGGGCGCTGGTCCGGCCGCAGGCACCCATGACACTGCCCGGGCCCGGCCGGGGTGTGGGAGGCTCGGCCCCCCTGGCAGGGCCCCCTGATCGTTTGGCAGGTCCGGCGGGAGCCCGGGCCCCGCCCGGAGGTCCCGCGGTCCCCGAGGTAGAGCCCCATTCACAGCCGGTGCAGCGACTTGGAGCGGTGGCCCCCGCGGAGTCCGAGGCGGCGGCGCCCGGCGCGGACCATGCAGCGCCGACCGTGGCCTACGCGGCCAACGTGGAGGTGCCCGCCATGGGGATCAGTCAGCTCGCTTCAGCCATCGTCGAGTCCCCGACCCTCAAGCTGAACGAGGAGGCCCGGATCCTGCGGGAAAAGGGCGAGGCGGTCGTTCACCTGGGGATCGGGGAGCCGAGAACAAGACGCCGATCGGGGCGGTGCTGGGCTCGGCCGTGAAGCTCAGCCAGGGGGAGGTCAAGTACTCGCCGACGGACGGCCTCCCGTCGCTCAAGCGGGCGATCCTCCGCTACACGGAGAAGAACTACGACAAGGTGGCGGCTCCCGAGAACGTCATCGTCTCCTCCGGGGCGAAGCAATCGCTCTTCAACATCCTCTACACGCTGCTCAACCCCCAGGACGAGGTCATCCTGCTGGCCCCCTACTGGGTGAGCTATCCCGAGATGGTGCGCATGGTCTACGCCGTTCCCGTGGTCGTGACGCCGGAGGACGGTACGTTCCAGCCGCGCATGCTCGACATC
>JBBIHL010000003.1:6815-25643 GCA_037447075.1 Candidatus Eiseniibacteriota bacterium
GAGCGCGCCGTAGGGCCCGCGACCAAGGCCGTCGTCTGCAACATCCCCAACAACCCGTCCGGCGCGATGTACCCGGAGTCCTTCATCCAGAGCCTGGTCGAGTTCTGCGAGCGGCGCAACCTCTACCTCATCATGGACGACATCTATCACAAGCTCGTGTTCGACGGGAGGCGACCGCCGTCGCCCTATCGCTTCACCGGTCGCGACCTCGACGCCAGCCTGCTGATCGTCGTCAACGGGGTGTCCAAGCTCTACGGGATGACGGGATTCCGGATCGGCTGGGCGATCGCGAGCCGCAAGCTGGTGGAGGTGCTCACCAACGTCCAGGCGAACACGACCTCGTGCTGCTCGTCGGTGCTCCAGGCCGGCGCCGAGGGGGCGCTCAGCGGGATGCAGAGCACGGTGGAGAGCCTGCGCCTCACGATCCAGAACAACCGCGACGTGATGATGCAGGAGCTCAAGTCGTTCCCCGGGATCCGGGTGACGAAGCCGGACGGCACGTTCTACTGCCTGCCCGACTTCAGCGCCTACACGCGCGATTCGGTCGAGCTGTCCAGATTCCTGCTCAAGAAGGCGCTGGTCGTCACCGTGCCCGGCAAGGAGTTCGGCATGGAGGGGCACCTGCGGCTCAGCTTCGCCGGCACGGTCAAGGACATCGTCGAGGGCGTCGCGCGCATGCGCTGGGCGCTGGACCCGAGCGCGCCGTCCGAGATCTACATCGGGGACCGGAAGTGCGTGAGGGGGTGGCTATGGTCAACGTCCTCGACGTCAGGACGCCGGGCCAGGCCGAGGCCCAGGCGCTCCGCTCGGATTTCGGGCTGGAGAACCACGGCCTGGCCAACCCGGGGACCGTCTACTGGAACCTCCCGGTGCCGGCCCTCTACGAGGAGATCGCCTTCCGGCGCGAAGGTCGGGTGGTGCAGGGCGGGCCGGTGGCGGTGAGCACGGGCAGGCACACGGGACGGTCGGCCAGCGACAAGTTCATCGTGCGCGAGCCCACCTCGGAAGCCCACGTGTGGTGGGGGCCGTACAACCGCCCGTTCGACCCCGACAAGTTCGAGGAGCTGTACACCCGTCTCCAGGGCTACCTGCAGGGGCGCGACCTCTTCGTGCAGGACTGCTACGCCGGCGCCGACCCCGAACTCCGGCTGTCCGTGCGCATCGTCAGCGAGCTCGCCTGGCACAGCCTGTTCGCGAGCAACATGTTCATCCGCCCGCGCGCGGCCGAGGAACTGCGTCGTTTCGTGCCCGACTTCACCGTCATCGCCGCCCCGGGTTTCCAGGGCCTCCCGAGCGTGGATGGGACGGCGACCGGCACGTTCATCGTGCTCGACCTCGCCCGGCGACTCTGCCTGATCGGAAGCACCGGCTACGCCGGCGAGATCAAGAAGTCCGTCTTCACCCTGCTGAACTACCTGCTGCCGCTCCAGGGAGTCCTCCCGATGCACTGCTCGGCGAACGTCGGCCCCGACGGCGACGTGGCGCTCTTCTTCGGGCTCTCGGGCACCGGCAAGACCACCCTCTCGGCCGACCCCGCCCGTTCCCTGATCGGGGACGACGAGCACGGCTGGAGCGATCGCGGCGTGTTCAACTTCGAGGGCGGCTGCTACGCCAAGGTGATCCGGCTGTCGCCGACGGCCGAGCCCCAGATCTACGCGTGCACGCGCCGCTTCGGGACCATCCTCGAGAACGTGCCGCACGAAGCGGCGTCGCGCACCATCGACCTGGACGACGAGTCGGTGACCGAGAACACCCGCGCGTCGTATCCGCTGGAGTTCATCGAGAACGCCGCGCCCGACGGCCTCGGAGGCCAGCCCAAGGACGTCGTCTTTCTCACGTGCGACGCGAACGGCGTGATGCCGCCGATCGCCCGGCTGACGCCCGACCAGGCGCTCTACCAGTTCATCTCCGGGTACACCTCCAAGCTGGCAGGCACCGAGGCGGGGCTGGGGGCCGAGCCCGAGGTCACCTTCAGCGCCTGCTTCGGCGGACCTTTCATGGTCCACCACCCGTCGGTCTACGCCGAGCTGCTCAAGCGCAAGATCCTCCGCCACGGCGTGCACTGCTGGCTGGTGAACACGGGCTGGGTGGGCGGACCCTACGGGGTCGGCAAGCGGATCAGCACCCAGCACACGCGGGCCCTGCTGCACGCGGCCCTGGACGGCCAGCTGCTCGACGTCGGCTACCGCGCCGATCCGATCTTCGGCTACCGGATCCCCACCCGCTGCCCCGGCGTGCCCGAGAAGGTCTTGAGCCCGGCGGAGTCGTGGTCCGATCCCAAGGCATGGATGGAGCGCTATCGCCAGCTCGCGGGTCGGTTCGTCTCGAACTTCAAGAAGTTCGAGGAGGGCTGCTCCCCCCAGGTCGTCGCCGCGGGGCCCACGCTGGGGGAGAACGCGTCGGTCCAGCTCACGAGGTGAGCCATGCCCGCTTCCGTGGAAGCCCTCATCGACCGGCAGCTGCGCCGCTGGGAGCATGAACGCCAGCTGGCGCGCGCGCGCAACGCGGGGACCCCGGCGCGCCCCGCCTTTCAGCCGCTCATCACGGTTTCCCGCCAGCACGGCAGCCGGGGCCGCGAGATCGCGGCCGGGGTGGCCGATCGCTTCCACTACACGTTGCTCCACCGCAACCTCATCGACCGGATCAGCGAGTCCACGGGGTTCACGCGGCGGCTGGTGGAGGCGCTCGACGAGCACGCGCGCTCGCAGCTCCAGAGCTGGATCGAGTCCATGATGTGGGGGAGATACCTGGACGAAAGCGACTACGCCGTGGGGCTGCTCAAGACGGTGCGCTCCATCGCGGCCCTGGGGGGCGCGGTCGTGGTGGGGCGCGGAGCCAACCTCGTCGTCGGGCTCGAGCACGGGGTGCACGTGCGCATCATCGCGCCACGCGAGGAGCGGATACGCAACCTGGCGCACCGCAAGACGCTGACGGCGGCCGAGGCGGCGCGCGAGGTCCGGCGCGTGGACGCCGAACGCGCCAAGTTCGTGCGCAAGCCGTTCGGCCGGTCCGTGGACGATCCGCTGGCCTACGATCTGGTCGTCAACGAGTCGGGCTGCCCGCTGGAGGCGCTGGTGGATTCCGTCACCGTCGTGGCCCGGCAGAAGATGGACCGGCTGCGCGCCGGGCAGGCGGCCGCGGCCGCGTGACGCGGGAGGGGATCGGACCTAGCGCCGCGCCGTCGGGAACGAGAACATCACCCCCACCTCCGGGGCCCAGTCGGTGGCCTTCGAGGTGAGCGCGAATCCGTTGTTCAGCTTGAGGTAGATGGCCGGAGTGAGGTGCAGCTGGGCTTCGGTGATCAGCGAGACCTCGTCCTGCGTCCCCTCGACCCCCAGATAGAGGCGCCACGCCGGCGAGACGCGCTTGAGGTACTCGACCGCGTATTCCCCGAGGATCAGACGGGACTCCGCCAAAGGGTATTCGGCGGCGGCGCGCAGCGTGACCGTGCCCCAAGCGGCGCCCTTCACGATCCCGCTGCCGAGCTTCAGCTCCCAGTCGGGAGTCCCGATCAGCGGCTTGCGTCTTTCGGTCGGCGCGACCCACTCGAGGTAGCTGAAGAGCTCCGGGCGCCACACGCGCTCCTGGTTCCAGCGCATCCGGATCTGCCCCTCGATGTTCCCGATCCCCGACTCGCTGAACTCCTCCGGAGCGCGGGTCGGATCCGCGGCGGCGCGATCCAGCGACGCCTGGATCACCGAGGCCTCGAGCTCGACGGCCACGCGATCCGACAGGCCGTAGCCGAGGAAGATGAGCGCCTCGTTGGCCTCGAACTCGCCCCGGAAGTCCCGGTCGGACCCGTAGCCCAGCTCGGAGGGCTTGTACTCCGCGTCGTGGTCCAGGTAGGACTCGAAGAACGGATAGACCAGCAGCTCGCCCCTGCGCACGTAGGTGCCGAACATCGAGGTCGGGATGCCCGGGCCGCGATCCCGCAGATGGACCGGCAGCGCCTCCTCCTGGGCATGAGCCGGAGGGGAGAGCCATGGCACGGAGAAGGCGAGGGTCAGAGCGAGGGCCGGGAGCAGTTGTGGGAATGCTCGAACCATGGGATGGGTCTCCTCTCCTGCCAGTCGGGGCGCGGGAGCGCGCCCGAGGATTCCATACCCGTGGGTGGTCGGCGAGGTTCCCGGGGAACCCGCCGGGCGCATGCCGAGCGGGACGGCTGCTGGACAGCGCCCCTCCCGGAGCCTCAGAGCGAGGATGGCGTCCTCGCCGCCGAGGAGATCGGGGCGTTGGACTTGGGCGGGGTGGAGTGGGCGGTCCTCTCCGCATGCGAGACGGGCGTGGGGGGTGGATGGGGGCCCTCTACCGCGGCCGCCTCGGCCGCGGCCTCGGTACGGCGGCGGCCGCGCGCGAGGCCGCGCTCCAGGCGCTCCGGGAGCGTCGCGCCCGGGGCCGGAGCACGCACCCGTTCTACTGGGCGGCCTTCGTGGCCGCCGGCGACTGGAGGTGAGCCGGTCCCGCCGCGAGGCCGGATGGGCCCCGGCGGAGCCTCCAGATCACGAACTGGGCGTCCGCATCCCGGTCCCACGACGCGCGGTAGACCTCGTCGTCTTCCCAGAGCGTCACGTCCCCGCCCCGCGGGTAGATCGGTATGGAATAGACGATCGAGTCGTAGCCCGCCGTGGTCGCGGCCGGATACCGCGTCAGGGCGTGCTGCGCCAGGTAGGCGATCCCCTGGTCCTGGAGATAGCCGGCCAGGAGTCCCTGCGCCAGGTAGCGCTGGTAGTCGAAGTTGTTGATGATGCCGTCCAGGTTGGTGACGCTGTGGTTGCTGAAGTACCCGAACGCTCCGCAGTCCTTCATCCCGATCCGGGCCTCCCGGGGAAGGTGCTCCCGGCTCCAGAGGGCCGCGCGCAGCGAGGCTCCGGTGAAGGCCTCGAACTCCCGGCCGTACCTCCACACGCCCTTGGCGAGGGCGAAGCCCACCAGGACCAGGCAGGCCGTCGCGCCCAGCCGCCCCCCCCACGGCTCGCCGATCCACCGGCGCGCCAGGCGTTCCGTGGCGGCGGCTACGCGCGCGACGGCGAGGACGAAGGGCACGGCGTAGAGGGAGAAGTGCCAGGGAGAGATCCCCCACTTGGCCTTCAGCACCGTGAAGGAGGAGTGGGCGATGACGTGCAGGCCGAGCACCGCGAAGCACACCTCGTGCCCGCGCAGCGACGCACCCGAGCCTCGGGGACGGAGCAGGGAGCGCACGTCCAGAAGCCACGCCGCCAGGATCACCACCATCATCAGGGCGGTCACGGTCGGGATGGACTGCCCGGGCCGCGCCGGGTTCGCGAACCCGTACTTGATGGCTCCACTGATCGGGATGAAGGAGCCGAACGTGCTCCAGTTCCAGGCCAGATAGGGAACGGCCAGCAGCAGCAGCACCAGGAGCGTGGGCAGCAAGTGCGCGAGCGAGGTGGCGGCCCGCCGCACGGTGGGCTCGACGCGGGGTTCCCGCCATCCCATCCACCCTGCCACCATGAACCAGGCGGCCACCAGAAAGACGCTGTCGGTCCGGCCCAGGAACAGGAGCCCCAGGAGCAGCCCCGCGAGCAGCCGGGGAGCGAGCCGGCCCTCGCGGGCGAACGGATCCCGGCCGGCCAGGTGCAGGACCAGGAGGAGCCCCAGCAGGATCAGCACGCCTGCCTCCATCCCGTCCACCTGGCGGGATGGGAAGAGCACCAGGGCCGCTGCCAGCGCGGCGAACGCCGCGACCGATCCGAACCAGCGCCGCGACACCCAGTAGGCCAGGGCCAGCGACGGCAGCAGGAACGCGACGATCTGGAGGGTGAGGGCGCCGCGGAGGATCCGCTCCGGGTCGTTGCCGAGGAACGCGCACAAGGGCAGCAGGACGATCATCCAGAGGGGATGGAACCCGTTGGTCGGGTTCCTCCCATCGAAGGAGCAGATTCCGGCGCCCACGACGTTGCGGGCCGTCTGCAGGTAATAGAACGAGTCGTCCCAGAGGAAGCGCCGGACCAGCCCATCGGTGGGGAGGGTCCACACCGCGACGAGCAGCGCCGCGCTGACGGACGCGGCGAGCAGCAGGGCGGCCGCCAGCCCGCGCCGCGCGCGACCGGATTCCGGCGTCACTCGCATCTCACCTCCTGGCGCTCCATGAACGGGTGGCGGGGCCCGGGAGGGGCCGCCTCGCAAGCACCGACGCCGTCACCGCCGAGCCGCGGGGTGACGGCGAGCCGGATGCGCTTCGAGAAGGACGTCAGGCTCTCGCGCGGCATTCTCTCACGAGTCGCGGGGACCGAACCAACGCGCGGCGGGCGTCCGCGCCCTGCGGGCGACGCCGCGGCGTGGGCGTCGGACCACCGCGTTCGCCGAGCGCGACCTGGCGCATCCGGCGGACCCAGACGGAGCGTGCGGGCCCCCCTGCCTCGAGCAGGTCGCGCCCGGCTGATGCGCTCCGGCGCCGGGGGAGCTCTCGAGGGGAAAGGCGTGCGCCCGCTGGCCCGGGAACTGCCGGCACGGGGACGGCTCGAGGGGGCGGGCGCGCCCGCCCTACCCTCGGAGCGTTGGCGTCCGCGCTACTTCAGCCGGTAGGAAAGCCCCGCACGCAGCGAGAAATGGCTGACGTCGCTCACGATCGCGTACCAGGCTTCTCCCAGGAAGTCGGTGCGCGGTCCCATCGCGGTGGCGATGCCGCCACCCAGGTCGAGGCCGATCCGGCTCTCGGAATCGTCCGCGGTGGTCGTGGGGAACCCTGGGACGCTGGTGGTGGCTTCGGCTGCGACGAAGTGGAGTCCGAGTCCGGCCCCCGCGAAGGGGCGGATGCTCGAGTGGCTGACGTCGAAGTGGTACTTGGCGCGCGCGCCCAGGACGATGTCGCGAACCGAGACGTCGGTGTAGGGGGCCGATTCGGACTGGGACCAGTAGTCGAGGCGGGCCTCGAGACCGATCTTCGGCGCGATGGTCCCGCAGTCGGCGAACACGCCCAGCAGGAGGGCGCCGTCGAGGTCCTCCGGGTTGACGTAGCCGATCGCGCCGCCCACGCCTTTCAGCCCGAGATCGGACTGGGCCAGCGCGACCGGCGCGATCAGGACCGATAGCGCGAGGGCGACGATCAGGGTCATTCGCTTCATGGGTTCCTCCCGTGGAGAGTGCGGCCGGCGGACCGGCCGGGATCCTTCGGATTACCAGGAGGTTATCGGCGGGAAGCCTGGGAATCTGCATCCCTGCCCGGGGACGGGATCCTCCCGCCCCGCCGTGTCCCCCCGACCGCTACCCTCCCCGCCAAGCCCCGGCCACGCCCGCGCCTGGCCCATCCGCCGGATCCCCCGGGCAGGAAATTCGCCCTTGACCCCGACGTGACATTCGATTAGTAAGACGGTACGGAAGGGCAGCCCCATGCCCTGGGAGCCTGGATTCCGACATCCGAGGAGGTGCACCGCGCTCGACTGAATCCGGCCATCAACCCCGATTCCAACCCGGCACGCATCGCGTTCCATGCCAGAGCCGTGTCCCCGGTGTTCGACTCCACCACTCATGATGGAGGTAAGGCATGTCCTCCCGTTCGCGATTCCTCAGCCTGCTTGCGCTCGCCGCTGCCATGCTGTCGGGCTTCTCGGCCTGGGCCCAGGGCAACGCCCCGTACGCGCCCGATCGAGTCATCATCAAGTTCCGATCCTCCACCCGCACCGCCGAGCGCAACGCCGTGCTCGGCGACATGCGCGTGAAGTCGCGCCGTGCCCTGCCGCTGATCCGGGCGGAGGTCGTTCAGCTCGAGGGCGTCCGCGTCGAGGACGCGCTGGCCCGCTACCGCGACAACCCTCTGGTCGAGTACATCGAGCCCGACTACGAGGTGCATGCCTTCCTGGTCCCCAACGACACCCGCTTCCCCGAGATGTACGCGCTGCGCAACACCGGGCAGACCGGTGGCACGCCCGGCGCGGACATCAAGGCCACCCAGGCCTGGGATCTGTTCACCGGCGACCCCAACCTGCTGGTGGGCGTCATTGACACCGGGATCGACTACAACCACCCCGACCTGGCCAACAACGCGTGGACCAACCCCGGCGAGGTGCCGGGGAACGGGGTGGACGACGACGCCAACGGCTTCGTTGACGACGTCCACGGCTACGACTTCGTCAACAACGACGGCGACCCGTTCGACGACAACGGGCACGGCACGCACGTCTCGGGCACCATCGCCGCCGAGGGCAACAACAACCTCGGGGTGGTCGGCGTCAACTGGCGCGCCAAGATCGCCGGCATCAAGTTCCTCAACGCCTCCGGCTCCGGGTCCACCTCGGACGCGGTGCTGGCCGTCAACTACGCGGTCACCATCGGCTGCCGGTTGACCAGCAACTCCTGGGGCGGCGGCGGGTTCTCGCAGGCCCTGCTGGACGCGATCAACGCCGCGGGCGCGGCGGGCCAGCTGTTCGTGGCGGCGGCGGGGAATTCGGGCCAGAACACCGACGTGACGCCCAGCTACCCCGCGTCCTACAACACGCCCTTCATCATCTCGGTCGCAGCCACCGACCACAACGACAACCTGGCCTCGTTCTCGAACTACGGCGCCACCTCGGTGGACCTGGCGGCGCCCGGCGTGGACATCCTCTCCTTGCAGCCGGGCGGCGGCTACCGCCTGCTCTCGGGCACCTCCATGGCCACGCCGCACGTGTCGGGAGCGGTGGCGCTCGCCTGGGGGCGCTTCCCGGCCCTCACCAACATGCAGGTCAAGGACCTGGTCTTGAACCACGTGGACGTCAAGGCCTCGCTGCAAGGCCGGGTGCTGACCAACGGGCGGCTCAACGCCTTCATGACCATCGCCGAGCCCGACACCATTCCCACCGGGGTGATCTCGGATCTCACGACCTCCGACCCGGGCTCGAACACGATGGGGCTCCACTGGACCGCCACGGGCGACGACGGCAACACGGGGCGCGCCGTGCGCTACGAGATCCGCTACTCCACCTCCCCGATCGACGCCGGGAACTTCGGCAGCGCGACGCCGGTGCCCGGACCGGATCCGCAGCCCGCGGGGTCGGCCGAGAGCTTCCAGGTGGGCGGGCTCGCCTTCAGCACGCTCTACTATTTCGCCATCAAGGCATTCGATGAGTTCAACAACACGGGCGGCATCTCCAACGTGGCGACCGGAACGACGCTCGGCGCCCCGGACATCACGGCGTCGCCGACCTCGTTCTCCGCGTCGCTGCTGACCGGCGCCACCCAGACCCAGACGCTGACGCTCGCCAACGACGCCGCCGGCACGCTGGATTTCACCGTGCCGCAGCCCGAGCTGCTCTTCACCCAGCCCATCGTCCACGACTACGTGCCGCTCGCCAAGGGGCAGGACGACTGGCGCATCGGCGACCCCGTCGTCCGCGGCGGCGGCGGTCCCGACGGCTTCGGCTATCGCTGGGTGGACAGCGATTCGCCCAACGGCCCCACCTTCGACTGGGCGGACATCACGGCCGTGGGAACCCAACTGTCGCTCACCGGTGATGACGCGATGTCGGCGCCCGTGGCGATGGGGATCAGCTTCCCCTTCTACGGTGCGAGCTTCACCGACGTGCGGGTGGGCACCAACGGCTACCTGTCGTTCACCGACGCCAGCGCCGCCTACGACAACCAGCCGCTGCCCAACGCGGGCGCGCCCGCGAACCTGGTGGCGCCGTTCTGGGACGACCTGGACTTCGGCACGACGCCGCGGGTCTACACCTACAGCGACGGCTCGCGCTTCATCGTGTCGTGGGTGGGCGTGCCCCACTATCAGAGCGGGGGCCCCTACACCTTCCAGGCCATCCTCCATCCCACCGGTGAGATCCGCTTCCAGTACCTCTCGCTGGGAAGCCCGGTGAACAGCGCCACGCTGGGCATCCAGAACGCCACCAAGGACATCGGGCTCAACGTGGCGTTCAACAACGCCTACCCGCACGACAACCTGGCGGTGAAGATCCTGCCGCTGCGCCAGTGGCTCACGGTCGCGCCGGCCTCGGGCCGCATCCTGGCGGGCCAGAGCATGGACCTGCAGGTGAGCTTCAACGCGCTCGGCCTGCTGGGCGGCAACTACGACGCGCAGGTCCACGTGTTCAGCAACGACCCCGACGAGGGCGAGCTGGTGCTGCCCGCGTCGCTGCACGTGATCGGCGCGCCGGACATCGCGGTCAGCCCGGGCTCCATCGCCTACGGCAGCGTGTTCGCCAACGGCACCTACAACGCCACGCTGACCGTCTCCAACCCGGGCACGGACGACCTGGTGGTGAGCAACATCACCAGCGGGGACCCCACCCTCACCGCCGCGCCGACCAGCTTCACGCTGGCCCCGCTCGCGGCGCAGAACGTCACCGTCAGCTGGCACCCGACTGCCCCGATGACGCTGAACACCACGCTCGACATCCAGAGCAACGACCCGGATTCCCCCAGCAAGACGGTGGCGGTGACCGGCGAGGCCACGCCTCCGCCCGCGTTCAGTGTTAACCCGACCTCGTTCGCGGTGTCGCTGCTCACCAACACCGCCACGTCGCGAAACCTGCGGGTGAGCAACAGCGGCGGCAGCAACTTCGTGTTCACCGCGGAGGCGCTCACCTTCAACGCCACCGGCACGGTGGTGGTCCACACCGACGCCGACAACGTCTTCGTGGACAAGGGTCAGCCCGACGTGCTGCAGGGCGAGACCCCGCTGCGCAGCGGCGGACCCGACATCTTCGGGTACACCTACATGGACAGCGACGAGTCCGGGGGGCCGACGTTCTCCTGGCAGGACATCCGCGCGGTGGGCACTCAGATCGCCATGACCGGGGACGATTCCAACACCGGGCCGTTCCCGATCGGCTTCGAGTTCCCGTTCTACGGGAAGACGTTCAACACCTTCCGGGTCTGCACCAACGGGTGGGTGTCGTTCACCAGCACGCGGACCACTTTCAGCAACGTCGCGCTGCCCAACAGCGGCAGCACGGTCCCGGAGAACCTGCTGGCGGTGTTCTGGGACGACCTGCATTTCGACAGCGTCCCCCACGCCTACTACCACTACGACGGCACCAAGCTGGTGATCCAGTACCAGGACGTGCGCCGCCTGGGCGAGTCGGCCACCACCAACCCCAACACGTTCGAGATCATCCTCTATCCGAACGGCGCCATCGTCTACCAGTACCTCTCCATGCGGGCCGCCAACAAGGCGAGCGCCACGATCGGCATGCAGAACGAGGCCAAGAACGACGGCCTCCAGGTGGTGTTCAACGCCCCCTACGTGAAGGACAATCTGGCGATCCGCTTCCGGCCGCCGGCCCGCTTCCTCACCGTGAACCCCACCTCGGGCACGGTGCCGCCGAGCGGCTTCATGGACCTCACGGTGGGATTCAACGCTTCGGGCCTGTTCGGCGGCGTCTACGACGGCGCGGTGCGCATCCGCGGCAACGACCCGGTGCTGCCGCAGCTCGACGTGCCGGCGCGGCTCACGGTGACCGGCGTGCCGGACATCGCGGCGGTCCCGGCGTCGCTCGACTTCGGCAACGTGTTCATCGGCTTCCCGCAGCTCCTGCAGCTTCGCATCAACAACGTCGGGACCGACGTCCTGAACGTCACCGACATCGTCTCCAGCCATCCGGCCTACGGCGTGGACGTCACCAGCTTCTCGGTGCCGCCGCTCGGCAGCGCGGTCGTGTTCGTGAGCTTCAACCCGTCGGCGAGCGGCCCCGCGCCCGGCCAGCTCTCCATCCAGAGCAACGACCCCGACACGCCCGCGCTGATCGTGCCGCTGGCCGGCACGGGCCTGGTGCCTCCGGACATCAGCACGACTCCCTCGGCCCTGTCGGCCACGCTCAACATCCCGGACCAGACGACCCAGACCCTCACGGTGCACAACACGGGCGGGAGCGACCTGAACTTCACCGTGGGAACCCGCCTCACCGCCACCTCGGTGACGGTCTACGACGAGCTGGACCTGGGGAAGGAGGAGCCGGATCCGCGGCCCGGCATCCTGGGCAGCGGCGGCCCCGACGTGTTCGGCTACACCTGGCGCGACAGCGACGAGCCGGGCGGCCCGGTGTTCGACTGGGTGGACATCACCGGCATCGGCACCGGGATCACGCTGCCCGGCACCGGCGACGACGTGAACGTGCAGGGGATCCCGCTCGGCTTCAGCTTCCCCTTCTACGGCAGCACGTTCAGCACGGTGAACGTGTGCTCGAACGGCTGGCTCTCGTTCACCAGCACGCTCACCTCGCTCACCAACAACCCGCTGCCCAACGCGGGCAGCGGCGTTCCCGAGAACCTGCTGGCAGTCTTCTGGGACGACCTGGATCCGGACGTCAGCCCGATCCGGCTCTTCCACTACCGGGACGGGACGCGCTTCATCCTCTCCTACGTGGGCGTGCCGCGCTTCAGCTCGGGCGGTCCCTACACCTTCCAGGTGATCCTCTATCCCTCGGGCCGGATCGTCTACCAGTACCTCGACATGCAGGGCACGCGCCTCAACGAGGCCACGATCGGCATCCAGAACGCCACGCGGGACGACGGCCTCACCGTGGTGCACAACGCCAGCTACGTGCACAACAACCTGGCCATCGAGTTCCGCACCACGCCGGACTGGCTGACGGTCACCCCGACCTCGGGCACCATCCCGGCCGGCGGGTCCCTGCCCCTGCAGGCGACCCTCAACAGCACGGACCTGTTCGGCGGGGTCTACAGCGGCTCCGTGCTCCTCAACAGCAACGACCCGGATGAAGGCATCTTCGAGGTGCCGGCCACGCTCACCGCGGTGGGCGTGCCGGACATCGCCGCGGTGCCTTCGAGCCTCGACTTCGGCGCCGTCTACGTGGGGCTCACCCGCGACCTCACGGTGCAGATCCGCAACGAGGGGAACGACGTCCTCAACCTGGCGTCGGCGACGATCGGCGCCCCCTACTCGCTGGTGGGGGCGAGCTTCCCGGTGGCGCTGGGCGACCGCGGGACGTTGAACCTGACGGTGCGCTTCACCCCGACCGAGGCCTGCTCACCGTGCGCCGGGGACCTGGCGATCGCCTCGAACGACCCCGACGAGCCCACGCTGCACGTGGCCCTCGCCGGCGTCGGCGTGATCCCGCCGGAGATCGGCTTCACTCCGGCCTCGCTGGCGGCCGCGCTCGCGCCCTCCCTGGGCCCCTTCGCGACCACGGCGACCAAGGCCCTAACCATCCACAACACGGGAGGGAGCGATCTCAACTGGAGCGCGCAGGCGCTCACCCAGTTGCCCCAGTCCATCGAGACGCCCTCCGGGGAATCCGGCAAGGACGATCCCGGCGTGGTCGGCGCGCTGGGCTCCGGGGGCCCGGACGGGTTCGGCTACCGGTGGGCCGACAGCGACGACCCGATCCAGGGCGTGCCGTTCGCCTGGGTGGACATCACGGGCGTGGGCACCCCGATCCCGTTCACCGGGGACGACCAGAACTTCGGGCCGTTCCCGCTGCCGTTCTCGTTCCCCTTCTATGGAGCCGCGTTCGACTCGTTCCGCGCGTGCTCGAACGGCTGGATCTCGTTCACGAGCACCAGGACCACGTTCACCAACACCGGCCTGCCCAACGCCGCCACCACCACGCCGGAGAACCTGATCGCCGCGTTCTGGGACGACCTCACCTTCAGCTCGACCGGCGACGCCTACTACCACTACGACGGGGAGAAGATGATCATCTCCTACGTCGGGGTTCCGCGGCTCGGGACCGGAGGCGGCCCGTACACGTTCGAGATCTTCCTGTATCCGAGCGGCACCATTGATATCCAGTACCTGGACATGCAGGGCACGCGGCTCAACGAGGCCACGGTGGGCATCCAGAACGCCACCAAGGACATCGGCCTGCAGGTGGTCTTCAACGCGCCCTACGTGAAGAACAACCTGCGGGTGCGGTTCACCCGCAAGCCTGGCTGGCTGGCCGTGACCCCGACTTCCGGGGTGGTGCCGGCGGGAGGGCAGGCGGAGCTCCAGGTGCAGTTCGACGCAACCGGCCTCGCCGACGGGGACTACTCGGGCGTCCTGCGAGTGGCCAGCAACGACCTCGACGAGCCCCTGACGGACCTGGCCTGCGACCTGCACGTTGGCGTGATCACGGCGGACTTCGACCTCCACCCGAGCACGCTCAACCGGTCGTCCCACGGCCGGTGGGTGGAGGGGGAGGTCGAGCTGCCGCCCGGATACGATGCCCGCCTGATCCGGCGATCCAGCGTGCTCCTGGAAGGCGTGGTGCCGGTCGCCCCGGACTCGCCCCACGAGTGCCGCGACGACAACCACAACTCCCGCGAGGAGGCGCACTTCAAGTTCGACCGCTCGGACCTGCTGGACGTCTTGCCGGACGGCAACAGCGTCCCCGTACACGTCACGGGCGAGGTGACCGACATCACCTGGTTCGCCGGCGTGGACTACATCCGCGTCCTGCGCCCGAGGGTGCGCTGCGGCCAGGGCGGGTATGAAGGTGGCCCGGAAGGCCCGGTCGTCTATCGGTCCGGCGAGACGGTGCCGCTCACCTGGGACGATGCGGAGGGGGCCGTGCCGTCCTCCTACGACGTCTGGTACTCGGCGGACAACGGCGAGACCTGGACTCCGCTGATCACCGGGCTCACGGAGCGGTCCTATGCCTGGACGGTGCCCCAGCAACCCACCGAGCAAGGCATGCTCGAAGTCGTGGCGGTGGACGCCGACGGAGAGATGGGATCCTGGCTCTCCGATCCCTTCGTCGTCATCAACGGCGTGACCGACGCCGGGCGCGCCCTGCCCCGGGACTTCGACCTGCGGCTCGCGGGCCGCAATCCGCTGCCGGGCGCGGCGCGGTTCGAGCTGGCCATGCCGCAGGCGGGGCATGCCCGGGTAGACGTCTTCGACGTCCGGGGCGCGCGGGTGCGGAACCTGACGCGGCAGGACTACGAGCCCGGCTACCACGGGCTCTCCTGGGACGGCCGCGACGATGCCGGCAGCCCGGTGCACTCCGGAATCTACTTCGTCAAGGTCCAGGCGGGGCGCTTCAACCGCACCCTGCGGCTGGTGATGGTTCGCTAGCCCTCACGCCAGACCCGCCGCCCGCCCCGGCCACCCCGGCCGGGGCGGGCCTGTCGTTCGGCGACCCCGGCCTGGGCCGCGCCGCGAGAGGATGCAGCGCATCCCCGCGGCTTTGCCCTGCGCCACCCACTCGATCGGGCATCCTCCGGCGGGGGTGGTCGGGCCCCCGCCGGCTCCGATCATCCACTCCCCGCCTGCGCCCCCGCCACCACGATGTGCGACAGGTCCCAGCCGCGCAGGAACAGGGCGCGCACGTCGGCCAGCAGGCGCAGGCGGTTCACCCGGGTGGGCAGGTCCTCGACGTTCACCAGCACGGCGTCGAAGAACGAGTGGATCGCCTCCTCCATGCCGAGCAGCTCGGGCAGGATGCGGCCGTAGGCGCGCTCGGCCCACATCGGCCGCGTGCGCCCGGCCGCCTGCTCGAGCGCGGCCAGCAGCCTCTTCTCCGCGGGCTCGCGGAGCGCCTCCCGGTCCAGCTGCAGCGGCAGCGTCTCGGTGGCGGCGCGCAGGATGTTGGCGACGCGCTTGAACACGATCACCAGGGGCTCGAAGCGCGGGTCGTCGCGGAAGCGGGCGAGCACCTGGCCACGCTCCAGGCAGTCGGAGGGATCCACCCACCCGGCGCGGGGGCGATCGTCCCCGTCGGCGAGCGTGCGGGCTTCCAGCGAGGCCTCCAGGACGTCGTAGGGCACGGCGCGCTCGGAGAGCGCCGACTCCACGCGCCCCCGCCAGAATTCCCCCAGCTGCTTCATGATCTCGGCGTGTGGGGCGGCGACGTCGGCGGCGAAGAACGGGCCGCTCGCCTGCATGGAGGCCCGCTGCAGGTCCAGGTGGCGCCCCTGCTCGAGCAGGATGCGCAACACGCCGTTGCCCGCGCGCCGCACGCCGTAGGGATCCTCGGAGCCCGACGGGGTCTTGCCCGCCGTGAACGCCCCCACCACGTGGTCGAGCTTGTCGGCCAGGGCGAGCGCCACGCCCGCCTCGCTCTGCGGCAGCCGATCGCCGGGCCCGCGCGGAAGGTAGTGCTCGGCGATAGCGCGGCACACGCCCTCGGGCTCCCCGGCCCGCCGCGCGTAGTGCCCGCCCATCACGCCTTCCAGGCTGGCGTACTCCTTCCCGCTCCCGATCATCTCGGAAAGCAGATCGGTCTTGCACAGGTGGGCGGCGCGCCGGGCCTCCCCCGCGGCGGCGGGCGCGATCTGCTCGGCCAGCCAGCCCGCCAGCGCTTCGAGCCGCTCCGTCTTCTCCCGCATCGAGCCGAGCTTTTCCATCCACACGACCCCCGCCAGGTCCGCCACCCGTTCGGCCGGGGGCCGCTTGAGGTCCGTCTCCCAGTAGAAGCGGGCGTCGTCGAGCCGGGCCTTGAGCACCCGCTCGTAGCCGCGCCGCACCCCGTCCAGCCCGCGCTCGTCGCCGTTGCGGACCGCGACGAAGGCGGGCAGCAGCGCGCCGCGCTCGTCCTCCACCGCGAAGAACCGCTGGTGCTCGCGCAACGCGGTAACCACGACTTCGCGGGGCAGGTCCAGATAGGCCCGGTCGAAGCGGCCCACCAGCGCGGTGGGCCACTCGGCCAGGAAGCTGTTGATCTCGACCAGCTCGGGGTCGTGCACCGCCCGCCCTCCCGCCGCACGCGCCGCCGCTTCCACGCGCTCGGAGAGCAGCAGGGCGCGCGCGCGGTGATCCGCCAGCACGTAGGCCCTCTCGAGCGCCTCCAGGTAGCGCGCCGCATGGCCCACCTCCACGGGCCCGGGGTGCAGGAAGCGGTGGCCGGCGCTCGCGTGCCCGGCCTGGACCCCGGCCAGCCCGCAGCGCAGCACCTCGGAGCCCAGCAGCGCGACCAGCCAGCGGATCGGGCGGGCGAAGCGTACCTCGTCCATCCAGCGCATGGTCCGGGGGAAGCTCAACCGCCCCGGCAGCGAGGCCAGCAGCGCCGGCAGCACCTCGCGTGCGGGCTGGCCCGCGTGGCGCACGGTGACCGCGACGTATTCGCCCTTGGCGGTCCGGACCCGGCGCGCCTGTGCGGGGTCCACGCCGCGCCCCCGGCAGAACCCCACCAGCGCGGGGGTCGGGTGGCCGGCCGCGTCGTAGGCCGCGCGCACCGCGGGGCCCAGCACGTCCTCCTCGTGGTCCGCCTGCTGCACCGCCAGGTCCTTGACGAAGAGCGCCAGCCGCCGGGGCGTGGCGTACGCGCACAGGTCGCCGAAGGAGAGCCGCAGCTCCTTCAGCCCGTCGCGGGCCAGCTCCTCGAGCTGGGCGAGGGCCGGCGGCACGTAGCCCGCGGGCAGCTCCTCGACGCCGATCTCGAAGAGCAGGTCGGCGGTCACGCCGGGGTTTTCACCGCGGCGGGTGCCTCGCGCTTGAGGAGCGGGTAGCCGAGCTCCTCGCGCTGTTCCAGGTAGGCGAGGGCGGCCTTGCGCGCCAGCCGGCGCACGCGGGCGATGGTGGCGACCCGCTCCGATACCGAGATGGCCCCGCGGGCGTCGAGCACGTTGAACAGGTGCGAGCACTTGATGACGCAGTCGTAGCCGGGCATCACCATCCCCAGGTCCAGCAGCCGATGGGCTTCGGACTCCCACTGCTTGAACATCTCGAAGTGCATGGGCACGTTGGCTTCCTCGAAGTTGTAGCGCGAGAACTCGCGCTCGTTCTGGAGCCACAGGCTGCCCCAGGTCACGCCCGCCCCCCAATCCAGATCCTGCACGCGGTCGAGGCCCTGCAGCATCATGCCGATGCGGTCGAGCCCGTAGGTCAGCTCGGCAGAGACCACCTCGCAGTCGATGCCCCCGCACTGCTGGAAGTAGGTGAACTGGGAGATCTCGGTGCCGTCCAGCCACACCTGCCAGCCCAGCCCCCAGGCCCCGAGCGTGGGGGACTCCCAGTCGTCCTCGACCAGCCGCAGGTCGTGGTCGCGCGGCTCGACGCCCACAGCGCGCAGCGAGTCGAAGTAGACGTCCACCACGTCGGCGGGGGCGGGCTTGAGCAGGACCTGATACTGGTAGAACTGCTGGAAGCGGTGCGGGTTCTCGCCGTAGCGCCCATCCTTGGGGCGGCGCGACGGCTCGACGTATCCCACCCTCCACGGTTCCGGGCCCAGGGCGCGCAGGAAGGTGGCCGGATTGAAGGTGCCGGCGCCGACCTCGCTGGGGTAGGGCTCCTGGATCACGCAGCCGCGCTGGGCCCAGAAGGCGTGCAGGGCCAGCACCATGTCCTGCAAGGACCGCTCGGGATTCAGTCGCAAGGGCCCACCTCGCCGTTCAGGCCGCCCGGCAGCGCGCGCAGCACCTCCAGCGACTTCAACCCCGCGAAGCGCTGGAAGTGGGCGCGCAGGAAGTCCTCCGTCACCCGCAGCAGCTCGCCCGCGCGGCGCACCTCCACCAGCCCCACCGCCTGGTCGAGCGGGCGGTCGAGCAGCAGCGCCAGCGCGGCCAGCCCGTCGGCGGACAGCGCCACCACCCCCGACTCGCCGCGGGCGCAGCCGTCGCACAGCATGCCGCCGCGCGCCCCCGAGAACAAGCGCCGCGGGGACAGTGCCGCCCCGCAGAGCACGCAGGCCCCCAGCCGGGGCCGGTAGCCCAGCAGGGCCGCCGCCTTGAGCTCGAAGGCCAGCGTGATGGGCAGGAGCGAAGCCGGAGGCGCGCCGCGCAGCGCGGCCAGGGTGTCGCGCAGCAGGTCGAACAGCTCCGGGTGGGGCTCCTCGCCCCACACCAGGCGGTCCAGCAGCTCGGCCGCGGCCTGGGCGTGCGTCAGGCGCGCCAGGTCGCCCCTGAGGGAGTCGCATCATGAGCGAGACGAGCGGGCGCATGCTGACGGCCGGGATCGACGTGGGCTCGGCCACGATCAAGGTCGCGCTGGTCGAGACC
>JBBIHL010000004.1:0-22633 GCA_037447075.1 Candidatus Eiseniibacteriota bacterium
GCGCTGGCCGTGACGCTCGCGGGCGCGGACGCCGCGCCCTACCCCGAGGCCGACGTGCGCGCCGCCGTCGAGACCTGGGTGCGCCACACCACCCCGCACGCCCGCCCGGACGCCGTGGTCGAGCGCATGGAGCCGTTCGTCGCGGACGGCGAGACCGTGGCGTGGATCGCCCACCTCCGCGACGGCGGCTTCTGCTTGGCGGGCGCCGACCCCGTGGTACTGCCCGTCTACCTCTACGTGCCGCAGGGCCGCTACCAGGCGACCGATCCCGGGGTGCGCTTCGTGCTCGAGGAGATCGCCGGACGCACCCGGGCCGGCCGGGAGGCGATGGCGAAGGGCGCCCCCGAGCTCCAGGCCGCGCTCGCCGATCGCGCCGGCACCTGGAGCGCGCTGATCGCGCGGCAGGAGCCGCTGCGGGCGCCGCCGTCCGAAGGCGTGGAGGCGGCGCCGTCGTGGCTGCTGCTCCCCGCCACCGCGACCTGGGACCAGCCCGCGCCCTTCAACGCGCTGCTCCCCGAGCTCACCCCGGGCACCAACGAGCGCACGCTCACCGGCTGCAACGCCACCGCCACCGCGCAGATCATGTACTGGTGGAAGTGGCCCACCACCGGCGTGGGCTTCGACGCGGTGCCCTACAACTACCGCTTCCGCACCAATTGGGACTCCGAGCCGTGCGCCGTGAATCCCGGCAACCTCGGGGGCTTCGCCGGCCGCCTGCAGTGGACCGGCGCCCAGCTCCAGATGAACGGCTACTGGGACAACAGCGTCTACAGCGGGGCGTGGAACCTCAATGCGAACACCACCTATCGCAACGCCCTGGCGGCGCTGTGGAGCCGGATGACCCAGGTGAACACGTCGCCCCTGGCCGACTTCGGCAACGCCGTCTACGACTGGAGCCAGATGAAGGACGTCTACACCCCGCCCTACACCGGCGCCGACTACGAGATGGCCGAGCTCAACCGCCACGTGGCGATCGCCTGCAAGAGCGACCTGGGCGTGTGGAGCACGAACTCGTTCTTCGGGAACGACGTGACGGCGCTGGTGGACCACTTCCGCTACGACCCGGACGCGCTGTTCGTCCCCTCGGGCGGCACCGTCCAGACGCTCACCGACGAGATCGAGTGGGGGCGGCTCGCCGGCCTGGGGGGCACCAACGCCCAGGGCGGAGGCCACGCGTGGGTGGTGCAGGGCTACGACACCTCCGCTGATCCCAACCGCCTGTTCTGGATGAACTTCGGCTGGGGCGGCGCGAGCAACGGGTGGTACACGTTCGACACCGTGCCCTTCCCCTTGAGCCACGACATGATGACGCGCATCGCCCCGACCAACGTGCGCTTCGTGGGCGCGTCGGTGGCGGGCGACGGCTCCCCCGCGCAGCCCTACCGGGACATGGTCGAGGCGCTCGCCGAGGCCCCCGACGGCACCATCCTCCACTTCCGGGCCGGGTCGGATCACGCGTGGACGGGCACCATCAACCGTCCGCTCACGCTCAAGGGCTACGGCGCGATCGTGCACTGACCCCGCGCCTGCGGTGGGTTGCGGGCCCGCGCCCAGGCGCGGGCCCGCGGCGCCGGGCGCGGCGGTTCAGAGCCTCACCAGCTCCACGCGGCGGTTGTTCTGGCGCCCCTCGGGGGTCGCGTTGGAGCCCACGGGCTTCGTCTCCCCCAGGCCCCGGGTCTGCAGGCGGGCCTCCGCGATGCCTTCGCGCTCGACCAGGTAGGCGCGCACGGCGTTCGCGCGCTTCTCGCTCAAGACCTGGTTGGCGGCGTCGTCGCCCACGTCGTCGGTGTGGCCCTCGATGCGCAGCTTGAGCTCCGCATGGTCCTTGAGCATCTGCCCGATCTCCCGCAGCGTGGGCGTGGACTCGGGCCGGATGCGGTCCGAGCCGGTGTCGAACAGGATCCCCTGGGTGGACACGCGCCCCGCCGCAACCAGGGCGTCGTAGAGACGCTTCTCGCCGGCCGCCACCCGCACGCTGCCGACCATCGCCGGGCGCTGGGCGTCGGTGTCCACCATCTGGAAGCGCAGCCCCCTGGATCGGCCGAAGCTCGTGCCCGGGAAGTTGGCCACCCGGGTCTCGTTGGCGTACACCTTCATGTACTTGCCGTCCGCCAGCACCCGGCAGTGGATGACGCCCCGGTCGGCGCCGGCGGCCATCTCCCCGAAGGCGAGCACCCGGCCGTCGTCGAAGCGCTTGAGGCCGCCCTTCTTCTCGTAGGTGCTGAAGACCACCTTGGTGGCGGCGCCCCGGTCCGGGGCGTCCTCGGGCAGCTCGGCGGCGACCTCGATCGAGCACCACTCGTGGGGAGCGTAGTAGTCGAACTCGAGCGTGAAGCGCTCGGGAAGCACCTCGGCCAGGGGCACCACGAACACCCCGGGCGTGCTGGCCCGCAGCCAGCGCGACCCCTGCCATTCGGCCACCTCCATGTTCCCTTCGGTCAGCTCCAGGCGCTGCGGGAAGTTGCCGACCGGATCGCGGGCGAAGTCGTCGAAGAACAGGACGCGGTCGCCGGGCACGAAGTCGTAGTTGAGCCACACGCCCTCGCCCGGCTTCTGGCCCGGAGCGCTCGCGGGGGAAGCAGCCGCTTCCCCTCCGGCCGGTGGGGCCTGGTCGGCATTCCGGCTCGCGTCCGGCCGGGTCTCGCCGCCCTGGGCCGCGGTCGTGTCGGCCTTCTGCGTGACCTTCTGCTTGGCCTTCTCCTTGGCCTTCTTCAGGAGGTCTCCGAACTGCGCCCCGGCCGCGGCCGGCAGCGTCAGGGCCGCCAGGGCGCAACCGAAGCAGGCGAGACGACGGCTGGTGCGGTACATGGCGCCTCCCACCACGCCCGAGGACCCGATCGCGCGGGAGGAAGAGCGGGACGGCCCGCCCGCGCCGTTCCCTGCCCGCACCCCGGCCTCGGGGCATGCCAGTACCAGGATGGATACCGCCGGGGGGCTTCTGTCACAGGCCTGGAGCCCCCGTCAGTCCCGGCCTGCCCGCCGGGGCACGGCGCATCCCCCCGCCCTCCCGCGGTCAACTCGCCCGCCTCCGGTGCCGATAACCCGCGTGCATCGCCACGGGCCGGGGAGCCGAGGCCGGCCCGGCGTCGCGACGCCTCCCGTGCCCCGTGGCCACCCAAGGAGCCCGCCGCGTGAGGAAGTACCGCTTCCGCAAGAGCCCGCTGGTCGGGCTGGCCCTGCGCATCGCCAAGTTCCTCCTCAAGAGCCAGCTGCTGACCGTCTTCCTGGTGCTGTTCGGGCTGGGCTTCTGGGTGGGGGCGCGCTCCCGCCCCGATCCCGGGGCGGTGCCGTACGCCGAGCTGTTCGGGAACCTGAGCGTGGCCTCCTGCCGGGACGCCCCCTCCGACTCGAACGCCCACTTCGTGGCCCGGCTGTCGGCCTGCGGCAAGGTGTTCGGCGAGTACGAGGTGGACGCCCGTCGCTTCCGCGCCCCGGCGCGCGGCCGCGCCTACAGCCGCGCCATCACCGGCACGCACTACGGGCCGCTGCGGGTGCGCGGGCACGTGGACCAGGGGTTCTGGCTGGAGCTGCCCGGCGGGCCGGGGCACGCGCTCCAGCCCGGACAGTTCGACGAGCTCTACCGCAAGACCCTCGACTACGTGAAGCCGGTCTCGATCGTGAGCTCCGTGCTGGGGACGCTGTCGGGCTACTCGGTCGGCTACCGCCTGGCGACCTGGAACAGCTCGCTGTGCAGCCGCGCGGTCCAGGAGCGGGTGCTCGGCACTCCGGGGATCGGCCGGGCGATCGCGCGCGAGGCGTGGCGGCGCGTGCTGCTGGAGCCGGTGGTGACCGGCGACGAGGCGGACGCGAGCCGCTTCGCCGCGGTCCACGGCACGCAGCGCATCTACGCCAACTTCTTCAAGCTCGCCCTCAACGACAGCGACGGCTTCATCCCGCGCGAGGCCGAGCGGCTGGTCCAGGCCGGGCGCAGCGACGAGTCGCGCGCGATGCTCGCCTTCGCCGAGGCCGTGCGGCGCGCGGCCGGGGACAGCATGGACCTGGAGAGCGCTGACTTCAGCGCCGTGGAGAACTGGGCGAGCCTGCTCGACCGCCGCGGCCACTGGGCCCAGGGCGCCACGCCGCCCCCCGGCGAGGAGCGCATGGCCTACCTGGGCACGCTGGCGTGGTACGGCCTGGCGCCGCCCGCACCCGACGCGCGCCGCATCTGGGTGGGCCCCCGCGTGCTGGTGCGCGAGGGCGAGACCGAGGGCTTCGTGGCCGACGAGATGCCGCTGACGGGCGTGGCCTGCCCCGCCGCCTGGCGCCCATGGCTGCTGCAGCGGGACGCGGGCACGGAATCGGCCACCCTGGCCAATGCGTGGATCGCCGGGCGGCCGGAGTTCGCGCCCCTGGTCTCGTTCGGGCGGAACGTCGTGCAGCGGCTGCGCAGCCGGCGGTAGGAAGGGGCCGCGGCCGCCCCTTCCTACACCAGCCGCCTCTGCCTCGCCCCGCGCTCCAGCTCCTCCCGGAACCTGGGATGGGCGATCGCGATCAGCGCGTGGGCCCGCTCCCGCAGCGACTTCCCGTGGAGGTCCGCCACCCCGAACTCGGTGACCACGTAGTGCACGTCGGCCCGCGAGGTCACCACGCCCGCGCCCTCGTCCAGGTAGGTGCAGATCCGCGACCGCTCGCCGTCCTTCGCGGTCGAGAGCAGCGCGATGACCGCCTTCCCGTCCCTGGCGCGCGACGCCCCCCGCATGAAGTCCACCTGGCCGCCGAACCCGGAGTAGACGCTGTCGCCGATCGAGTCGGAGCACACCTGTCCGGTGAGGTCCACCTGGATCGCGGAGTTGACCGCGACCATCCGGTCGTTCTGGCAGATGACGAAGGGGTCGTTCACGTAGTCGCTGGGGTGGAACTCGACGATGGGGTTGTTGTGGATGAAGTCGAACAGGGGGCGGGTGCCGAGCACGAACGAGGCGACGATCTTGCCGGGGTGGAGGGTCTTCCTCTCGTTGGTCACCACCCCCTGCTCCACCAGCTCCACCATGCCGTCCGAGAACATCTCGGTGTGCACGCCCAGGTGCCTGCGATCGCGGAGGTGATGGAGCACGGCGTCGGGGATGCCGCCGATGCCGAGCTGGAGGGTGGCGCCGTCCTCGATCAGGGACGCCGCGTTCCGCCCGATCTCCTCGAAGGCGGGCGACATCCTCACCCGCGGCAGCTCCACCAGCGGGTCGTCGGACTCGACGAACGCGGTGATCTTGCGCAGGTGGATGAAGTTGTCGCCCAGCACCCGGGGCACGTTGGGGTTCACCTGGGCGATGACCACGCGGGCGGTCTCGGCCGCCGCCTTGGTGCACTCGACGCCCACGCCGAAGCTGCAGAAGCCGTGCTCGTCCGGCGGCGAGACGTGGATCAGGGCGACGTCCACCGGCACCTTGCGAGAATGGAAGAGCCGCGGGATCTCGGACAGGAAGATGGGCATGTAGTCGGCGCGCCCGTCGTTGATCGCGTCGCGCACGTTCCGGCCGGCGAAGAGGGCGACGTGCCGGAAGTGCCGTTCCATGCCCGGCTGCACGTAGTCCGCACGCCCCAGGGACATGAGGTGGATGATGCGGACGTTCTCCAGCTCGGCGTGGCGCGCCACCAGCGCGTCGAGCAGCCGCTGGGGCGCCGCGCAGCCGGGGTGGACGTAGACGCAGTCCCCGGACCGGACCGCCCGGAGCGCCTCCTCCGCCGTGACCAGCTTCTCGTGGAAGGCCCTCTGGAACGCGGGACCGACCCGCGCCGCCACGACGCCCGCCGTCGGGCCGCCCTCGACCGTCGCGGTGTCAGCGGGCGTGCTCATGAGCCCACTCGCTTTCCGCATCCCTGAACGGCAGCCCCAGCGCCGAGGCGATCTTGCGCTTGAGGCAGAAGCCGTCGTGGGTATAGAAGCCGTTGCGCAGGGCGCGATGCGTGCGCATGGCGCCGGCGGGCCCCCCGAGCGCCAGCGCCTCGACGTACGGCAGGAGGATGTTGGACAGCGCGACCGTGGCGGTCCGCGGCACCAGCGCGGGGATGTTCGGCACGCAGTAGTGGATCACGCCGTGGCGGACGTAGACCTGGTCCATGATGTTGGTCGGCCGCGAGGTGGTGGAACAGCCGCCCTGGTCAATGGAGACGTCCAGGAAGACCGAGCGGGGCCTCATCCTGCGGATCAGCTCCTCGTCGAGCAGGTGCGGCGTGGCCTCCATCTGGATGAGCACCGCGCCGATCAGGATGTCGGCGATCGGGACGAAGCGGTTGAGGTTGTAGGGGCTGGCGGTCGCGGTGACCACCCGGCCCTGGGTCTTTTCCTCCAGCCTCCGCAGGCGCTCCACGTCCCGGTCGAGCACGATCACGTGGGCGCCCACGGCCGCGGCCCGCAGGGCCGCGTTGGTGCCCACCACCCCGGCGCCGAGGACCACCACGACGCCGGGCGGCACGCCGGGGATCCCCTCGAGCAGCGTGCCCTTCCCTCCCTGCCGCGCCTGCAGGTAGTGGGAGGCGATCGGGATCACCAGCCGGCCCGCGATCTCGCTCATGGCGGTGAGCACGGGCCGGTCGCCGTCGGCGCCCTCGATCGCCTCGAAGCCGATGGCCGTGATGCGCCGGCCGATCAGGAGCTCCAGGTTGAGCCGGGTGGCATGGGAGAGCTGGAGGAACGACAGGAGCGCCTGGCCCTCCTCGAGCTTCTGGTATTCCTCCCACGACGGCGGATAGACCTTGAGCACGAGCGCGGAGCGGGAGAAGACCTCCTCGGCCGAGTAGACGATGGTGGCGCCCAGCTCGTGGTAGGACTGATCGTCGAACCCCGAGGCCGCGCCCGCGTCGTGCTGGACCACGACGCGGTTCCCCTGCCTCACCAGCTCCCCGACCGCAAACGGGATGAGGGGCGCGCGGGTCTCCCCCACGTAGGTCTCCTTCAGGACGCCGATGTCCATGTCAGACCAGCTCCTCGACCGATTCCCGGGCGGGCTCCGGCCGGCCCTCCCGCAGCTGCGCCTCGAGCACCGCGATGGCGGTCATGTTGAGGATCTCGTTGTCGTCGGACGTGGGCGCCACGATGTGGATGGGCTTCGCCGGACCGGTCAGGATGGGCCCGATGGTCTCGGCGCCGCCCAGGCGCTGCATGAGCTTGTAGGCCAGGTTGCCCGAGTGCAGGTCCGGGAAGATCAGGACGTTGGCGTCGCCCTGGATGCCGCTGAAGGGGAAGAGCTGCTCCGCCACCTCGGGGTCAATGGCCGGCTCGAGCTGCATCTCGCCGTCAATGGGCAGGCCGGGGACGCGCGCCCGGACGATCCCCACCGCCCGGCGCACGACCTCCACCACGGCGTGCCGGGCCGAGCCGAAGCTGGAGAACGAGAGCATGGCGATCCGCGGCTCGAAGCCGAACTCGCGGGCCACGCCCGCGGCCAGGATCGCGATCTCGGCCAGCTCCTCGGCGGTGGGCTGGATGTTGACCGTGGTGTCGGCGAAGAAGTAGCACTTCTTCTGGGCGATGATGCAGTAGACGCCGCACACCCGCGTGAGGCCGGGCCGCAGGCCGATGATCTGGAGCGCGGGGCGGATCGTGTCCGGGTAGTGCTGGGTCACCCCCGAGACCAGCCCGTCGGCGTCACCCAGGTGCACCATCATGGTCCCGAAGTAGTTGTGGTTCTGGATCAGGATGTCCGCGTCCTTGCGGGTCACGCCCTTGCGCTGGCGCAGCCGGTAGAGCTCCTCGACGTAGGCCGCGCGCTTCGGGTGCTCGCGTGGGACGATCCGCTCGATCCCCTTGAGGGGGATCTCGAGGCGGCGTGCCACCCCCTGGATCTCCTCCGCCTCCCCGAGCAGGATGGGCTGCGCGATCCGCTCCTCCACCAGGTGGGCCGCCACCCGCAGCACGCGCGGATGGCTCCCCTCCGGGAACACGATGCGCTTGGGCTGCCGCTTTGCCCGGTTGATGAGGGCGCGGGCGATCTCGCGTGACCTGCCGAGCCGCGCCTCCAGCTGCTCGCGGTAGCGGTCGAGGTCGAGCGTGGTCCGCGCCACGCCCGAGTCCATGGCGGCCTTCGCGACCGCCGGCGAGACCCAGAGCAGCACGCGCGGGTCGAACGGCTTGGGGATCAGGTAGTCGGGCCCGAAGTGCAGGGTCTCGACGCCGTAGGCCCTGGCCACGGCGTCGGGCACCTCCTGCCTGGCCAGCTCGGCGAGCGCCCGCACCGCGGCCAGCTTCATCTCGTCGTTGAACATCCGGGCGCGGACGTCGAGCGCGCCGCGGAACAGGAAGGGGAAGCCCAGGACGTTGTTGACCTGGTTGGGGTAGTCGGACCTCCCGGTCGCCATGATGACGTCGGCACGCGCCGCCCTGGCCTCCGGATAGGCGATCTCCGGGTCGGGGTTGGCGCAGGCGAAGATGATCGGCCGCTTCGCCATGGACCGCACCATGTCCTGCGAGACCAGGTTCGCGGTCGAGAGGCCGAGCAGCACGTCGGCGTCGCGGAGCGCCTCGGCGAGCGTGCGCGCCGGCGTATCGGCGGCGAACTCGGCCTTGTGGGGGTTCATGTCGTCGGGCCGGCCCCGGTAGATCACGCCCTTGCGGTCGCACATCACGATCTGCTCGCGGCGGATGCCGAGCCGTACGAACAGCCGCGCCGAGGCGATCCCGGCGGCGCCCGCGCCCACAATCACCATCCGGATGTCCTGCAGGTCCTTCCCCGCGACCTCCAGGGCGTTGAGCAGCGCCGCCCCGGTGATGATCGCGGTGCCATGCTGGTCGTCGTGGAACACCGGGATCGAGACCAGCGACTGGAGCTTCTGCTCGATGTAGAAGCACTCCGGCGCGCGGATGTCCTCCAGGTTGATGCCGCCGAAGGTGGGCTCGAGCAGGCGGCACACCGAGATCACCTCCTCCGGGTCGGTCGAGGCGATCTCGATGTCGAAGACGTCCACGTCGGCGAAGCGCTTGAAGAGCACGCCCTTGCCTTCCATCACGGGCTTGCCGGCCAGGGCGCCGATGTGGCCGAGCCCGAGGACCGCGGTGCCGTTCGAGACCACCGCCACCAGGTTCCCCCTGGCGGTGTAGTCGTAGGCGGCCTCCGGATCCTTCTCGATCGCGCGACAGGGCTCCGCCACCCCGGGCGTGTAGGCGAGGGAGAGGTCCTTCTGGGTGACGCAGGGCTTGGTCGGCAGGACCTGGATCTTCCCGGGCCGGCCGCCCCGGTGGTACTCGAGGGCCTCGCTCGCGAGTGTGCGGGTCATGGGACTCACTCCCTTTCTTCGCGGCCCAACCGGGTCAACTCATGCCATTTCCGTGCCCGGGGGATTCCCGGGGGGGCGTGCCCGCATCCGCTGGGGGCGCAGCCGGAAGGCCGCGTTCCCGGGCTCGCGGCTCCCGCCGGGCGGCGCCAAACCCCTGACGGATCGGAGGGATGGGTGACAGGTTGTCAGAGGTCTCGGCGGCGGATGGGCCCCGGCGGCTCTGCCAGCCAGCGCTGCCATAAGGAGGGCGGCGTGGCCGTGTTCCGCACCGCGGATCGCGCCCTGCGGCTGCTGGGCCGCTTCTGCGCGCACCGGCTCGCGTGGCGAGACGCGGCGACGCCGGCCTCGGCGAACGAGCCACCGGCGCCGGTGCCAGTCTGAGCGAGGAGGAGCTCGCGCCTCGGGGCCTACTCCCACTCCGTGCCGACCCGGCGCCGGTCCAGCCGCCGCAGGCCGAGGTCGCGGGCCATGCGCACCGCTTGGCGGAACTCCTCCGGGGTGAGCCGCCGGTTCAGCTCCGGGTGGCGCTCCGCGCCCACCACCCCCGCCGGGTGGTACTGGTCCATCAGGTTCACGTAGGTCTCGGGGCCCAGCTCGTGCGCCACCCATTCGAGGATCGCCCGGGTGTCGTCCAGCCAGCCCGGCATCACCAGGTGGCGCAGCAGGACCCCACGGCGCGCCAGGCCATCGGCGCCCAGGACCAGCGGCCCCGCCTGCTCGTGCATGGCCCGGATGGCGGCGCGCGCCGCCTCGGGGTAGTCCCCGGCCTTGAGGTAGGCCTTGGCCCGCTCGGGCGACCAGCACTTGAAGTCGGGCATGTAGATGTCCACCACGCCGTCCATGAGCAAGAGGCTCTCGAGCGAGTCGTAGGCGCTGGTGTTGTAGACGATGGGCAGGCGCAGCCCCCGCGCCGCCGCGACGGCCACCGCCTCCAGCACCTGGGGCACCACGTGCTCCGGCGTGACGAAGTTGATGTTGTGGCACCCCAGGGCCTGGAGCGCCAGCATCATGCCGGCAATCTCCTCGGGGGGGTGGCCCGCGGTGCGGGCCGGGACCGCCTGGCTGATGTCGTAGTTCTGGCAGAACACGCAGCGCAGATTGCAGTGCGTGAAGAAGATGGTGCCCGAGCCGTTCCAGCCGCGCAGGCAGTCCTCCTCGCCGAAGTGGGGGAACCAGCTCCCCACCACCGCGTAGCGCCCGGTCTTGCAGGCGCTCCAGCGGTTCGCCAGGCGGTTCACGCGGCAGTCGCGCGGGCAGGCCCGGCAGTCGGCCAGGCCCTCCACCGCGCGCCGGGCGCGCTCGGCCAGCTCCTCGCGGCCCAGCGCGAGGTAGGAAGGGCGGAAGTCCCCCGCGGGAAGCCCTTCGAAACGAACGTTGGCCCGCACGGCTACCTCCCCCGGCTCTGCTCGAGCAGCTCCGCGAGGTATTGCTGCCAGAACACCGGCCAGGTGTGGGTGCCGTGGCCGCGGGTCTGGTCGCTGGCGGGCAGGAGCACGAAGCGGCCGCGCTTCACCTTGCGGATCTCGCGCTCGGCGATGCCCAGCTCGGGCGGGTTGATGAAGTCGTCGGCCGAGTTCACGAACACGACCGGCGCCTGGATCGCCCCCAGCCGCGGCGAGGGATCGTAGTTGCGCGAGGCGTCCACCTGGTAGAGCAGGTCGTTGGCGTCGAGCTCGGGCATGCGGCTGGCGAAGGCCCTCTGCAGGTAGCGGTCCGCGGAGTCCGGCGTGGCGAGGCTGCTCTGCATCTGCAGGGGCGCGCTGCCGGCGATGAGCAGCAGGTCCAGCGCCGTGCCCAGGGCGGCGCGCGGCTGCGCCGCGTAGTCGCCCCCCTTCCACTCGGGGTCGTTGCGGATCGCCTCCTTCACCATCTGGCGCCACAGCCGGTTCCGTCCGGCGATCCGCACCGGGAGACAGGCCAGCGGCATGAGCGCGTCCATGAAGTCGGGGTAGGTCTCGCCCCACACCCAGGTGTGCATCCCCCCCATCGAGGTGCCCATCACCAGCCGCAGGTGACGGACGCCCAGGTGCTCGGTGAGCAGCCGGTGCTGCGCGGCCACCATGTCGTCGTAGTCGTAGCGCGGGAAGCGGGCGCGCAGCCCGTCGCTGGGCTTGCTGGAGCGGCCGTGGCCGATGCCATCGGGGAGGATCACGTAGTAGCGCGCGGTGTCGAGCAGCGCCCCGGCGCCGAACAGTACCCCCGCGAACTGCGGCGCCAGGAACTGGCGCCCGGAGCCGCCGGTGCCGTGGAGGATCAGCACCGCGTTGGTCACGCCGCCCGCCGGGTCGCGGGCCCGCTCGCCCAGGGTGAGGTAGTGGATCCGCAGCTCCGCCAGCGTCTCGCCGGAGGCGAAGCGGAAGTCGCGGATCACGAAGTCGCCCTCGCGCGCCGCGGCGGGCGGGATCCCGACCCAGGCTGGGGCGAAGACGGACAAGGCGATGACGAGGTGGAACCATGAACGCCGCTGCATCGGCCGCCTCATCCTATTCCTGGGCGCGGTAGCCGAGCGGTGCCGTTGGGTCTGTCCTCGGAGCCCAAACCTCGCCGCGGGCGGGCAGCTACGGGGCTCCACTGGGTCTCAAGGACAGAGCCAGGCGATCCCGCGGATCGCGGCGAGCGGTACTCGCTCACCTCACCACCGACAGCTTCCGGGTAGCGACAAACCCGCCGGCCTCGAGCCGGTAGAGGTAGCAGCCCGCCGGCCAGCCGGCCGCATGCACCTCCACCGTGTGGCTCCCTGCCGGCCGCGGCTCGTGGTCGAGCAGCCTCGCGAGGCGGCGACCCTGCACGTCGAACACGTCGAGGCTCGTGACCGCGGCCTGGGGAAGCGTGAAGTGCACGACCCCGTTCGACCGCACCGGATTGGGCCAGACCTCCGCCAGCGTGGGGAGGTCCGAGGGCAGCGGCGGCGGGGGAACGTCTACGATCCCCGGGCGCTCCGTCCCCGCCGGGCTGAGCGCAGCAATCCCCCAGTTCGGGTAGACCCCCATGCGGTTGAAGGCCCCACCCGCGAAGACGACGTCACGCGAGGCGGCCAGTGACCACACCACGCCATTAGCGTCCGGGTTCCAGGGAAGGACGGCTCCGGTCGTGGCGTCAATCGCAGCCAGGCAGCTGCGCTTCTCACCGCCAATGCCGCCGAAACCGCCCCCGACGTAGACTGTGTTCCCGCTCGCCGCCAGGGTCTCGACCCAGGGGTAACCGCGAACCCCGTCGAGCTCATAGGCGTCGAAATCCCACCACGCCGTGGCGGCACCTGTTGCCGTGTCCAGGGCGGCAAGCCGACTGCGCACTTGCCCGTCCGTCGTCCTGAACCACCCTCCGGAGTACAACGTGCGGCCCACCAGGGCGAGACTCGTCAAAACGGCGTCTGCGCTGGAATGCCAGTCCAGCACCGTGCCCGAGGCGGCATCCAGCGCGGCGATTCCGGAGCGTGGCTTCCCGCCGATGCGATCGAAGCTGCCTCCGGCGTAGACCCGATCCCTGCTCACCAGCAGAGCCTCGACGATGTCATCGGCTCCGGGATTCCAGGGAGTGGCCGCCCCGGTGACGGTGTCCAGGGCGGCGATGCAGCTGCGGGGCTGCCCCCCGATGGCCCCGAACCAGCCCCCCGCGTAGAGCTTGTCGCCATCCAGCACCAGCGCCCACAGCGGGCCGCTGGCACCGGGGTTCCACTCGGTAGCCCGGCCCTCGGTGGCGTCCAGCGCGGCGATGTTCGCCCGGGGCGCCCCGCCCACCGTCGAGAACTGCCCGGCCAGGTAGACCTTGTTCCCGCTCACCACCAGCGACCTCACGATCCCGTCCACCCCGGGATTCCAGATCGTCGGCCTGCCGGTGGTCAGGTCCAGCGCCGCCAGCCCATCGCGGCGCACCCAGTCCCGGACGCTGCTGAATCGCCCCCCCATGTAGATCGTGCTCCCGCTCACGGCCAGCGCATGCACCAGGTAATTCGGCCGGGGGTCCCACTCCAGCGCGCGGCTGGTCCGCACGTCCAAGGCCGCGGTGACGCCCCCGCTGACGTAGTCTCTGGCCTTGCCCCCCAAGCTCGTGAACTGGCCCCCCACATACACCCGCCGGCCCCGGATGACGAGCGTGTAGAAGTGCGGTGTGGCAACGTCCCAGGAGAAACCCAGCGCCTGGGGATCCCACTCGGTGGGCTCGGCCGTCTGTAGGTCAATGGCCGCCAGGCTCGCACGCACTTGGCCCCCTACCCGATTGAACGCCCCTGCCACGTACAGAGCGCCCCGGTGCAGGGCAAGGGCGGTAACCCGCGGGCCGCCGTCGTAGGGGTAGTCCTCGGGCACGCGGCCTACATGCGGGTCCCACCCTGTAGCGGCTCCGGTGCAGAGATCCACGGCCGCCAGGAACTTGCGAAGCTGCCCCCCAACGTGAAAGAAGTGCCCGCCCACGTAGAGCGTGCTGCCGTGGCGGACCATCCCCAGCACGTCGTCGTCAGCCTGCGGATCCCAGGCGGTCGCGCGCGCCGTCCTGGCATCCAGCTCCGCCAGGTTCTTCCGCGGCTGGCCGCCGATGTGGTTGAACCACCCACCCACGTAGACCGAGCGCCCCTCCGCCAGCAGGCTGCGGACCCACAGGAACTCGATCGCGCCGTCGAACCAGCCCTGGATCTGTGGATCCCACTCGGCGAGGCGCCTCGTGCAGAGCTCGAAGGCCGCCAGCGCCGGCTGGCTCCTACCGGCGATCGAGCGGAACCTCCCCCCCACGTAGAGCCGGTCCCCGGCTAGGGCCAGGGCATTGACCGGGCCATCGGGCCGGGGATCCCAGGCATCCACGCTGCCATCGGGGAGAATGTGCGCGAGGTTCGATCGCGGCAGGCCACCCACCCCGGCGAAGGTGCCGCCGATGTACCAGCCCCCCGTGCCGTCGGCCACCACGGCCTCGATGAGTCCGGCAACCTTGGGGTAGTGGGGGAGCGGGGTGCCTTCCCGGGCGTCCACCGGCACCCCCGACCCGCTCGGGGGGCCGAACGAATCGAACGAGCCGGCCAGGTAGAGGAGGTTGCCGGAACGCGCGACCGCGGTGACGGTCGCGTTGTCGGCCGTCCAGAGCAGCGGGTCCACCGTCTGCGCCGCCGCCGGCCCGGCGCACGCCACCAGGACGAGCGGTACCGGCCACAATCTGTACATCATTCGCCCACCTGTGCGGCTCATCGGACCCCTCCCCTATAAGTGTCTACCGGATCAGCGGCAGCCGCAACACGCGCTTGCCCTTCGGGGTCGCCAGGCGGGCGAAATACATCCCCGTGCGCGCCGCGGACCCATTGGCGTCGCGCCCGTCCCACACCACCGGCGTGCTGCCCGCCGGCAGGTCCCCCTCCACCAGTCTTTGGACCTTGCGCCCCAGGACATCGTAGACCGTCAGGTCAGCCCGCATGGCAGCCGGCAGGTCGAGCCGCAGCCCCACTCGCTGCCTGCCCGGCACCAGCTCCGTCACCACCAGCCGCGGCCCGGCCTCGGCTGCGCCCTGGCGATCACCCGCGCCGGCCACGCTCGGGTAGCCCAGCACGAACTCTGCCGGGGGGCTCCAGTACATCCGCGTGATGGCGATGCCGACGCCGTCGTACGCAGCCATGAAGTCCACGTTGCCCGCCCGCATGTACTCCGTGGCCTCCCAGCCATACGGCGGCTCCGTCCCCACCGCATGCAGGTAGGAGTAAAGGGTGGTTGGGGGATGGGACCAGTTGTCCAGCGTGGTGTCGCTGAGGCTCGGGCCCACCGCCTTGTTCTGGAAGAGGATCGACTGCGTTGCACCTGCCGGGCCGTCCGTGAACATGAGCCGCCAGTAGGCCTGATCCGCCGGCCACTGGAACGGGAAGTTCGGGTCGGGGAACGCGTGCGGCGACTCCGCCCTCCGGACGCCGGGGCTGTTGATGGAGTTTGTGCTGCGGTAGTAACCCAGGTCTCGCCATGCATCCAACGACCCAGAAACAGAGGCCGCCAGGCCGACGGCCTGGTGGTACTCGTTGGGGCCCGGACCCGGATCGTGCCGGTTAAGGGCGACGTAGAACATCAGGAGCTGCCCGGGGTCGTCGGGGTCCACCATCACGAAGGGATCGCGGAAGTCCCGCGCCCCCGAAACGACCCACTCGGTTTGCACGGGCCTGAATACCGGCAAACCCTGGCGTTGCCACACGGTGTTGGCGGTGCCGATCATGGTGGTGCTGGCGTAGCCGATCGTCTGATTCTGGCTCATGTCCACGCCCGTGTAGAACATCCGCCACAGGCCGTTCCACTCGATGATGCTGGGCGCCCACACGTGCAGCGCGTCCCAGTCCGCGCCGCCCCGATGAAAGGCGTCGAGGTTCTGCCCCCAGGTCTGGAGGTCGGGCGACCAGGCGTGGCCGAAGGTGACGTCGTTCTGGTTGTCGGGGAGAGTCCTGCTGTGCCGGATGTAGATGAGGTGGAAGAGTCCCTGCCAGACGTTTGGCTGCTCCGTCGGGACGCCGTTGTAGAGGAACGCGAAGTCCTTGGGGTAGATGTCCGAATCGGGGTCCATGTAGTAGACGAAGGAAGCCGCCCCTTCCGGTGGATTCAGCAGCACATCTCCTGGCACGGTGCCCGAGGCTACCGTGCCCTGGGAGGTCGTGACTTCCACCTTGGATGCCGGGAGCGGCGAGGGGACCGCCGCCTCGGCCGTCAGCTCGCTCTCGCTCTGCGCCGTGACGGCCAGCGGGATGGGCGGGGCCCCGCCTGCTGGGCGCAGCGTGATCTGCGACGCGCCGGTGAGGCCCGCCCCGACCGCGCGCACGAGCAACTGCTCCGAGGCGTGCAGCTGCACGACGTGGAGGACCACCGTCGGGTAGGGGCCGTCAATCCCCCCGTTGAACGTCACCTCCTGCGACTGGACCGCTCGGCTCGAGTCGGGGTCTGCCGGGTCGAGCGCGACGACCTTGAGCTTGCCCCTGCATTGGGCCGGCAGCTCAAGGTCGAAGATCGCCGTGGCCGAGGCGGCGCCGCCGGCCGAGCAGAAACGTGCCGTGACGAGGTGCGCCGCGACTTCCTCGGAGCTCGCTGGATCGGCGACGCTTGACGCTTCAGCGACATCCTGCCGACAGGTGGTCTGCGGCGGCAGCGGGATCGGGCGGATGTCGCAGCCGTCGGCCACCCACAGCAGGCGCCATTCCGCGGGCAACCGGCCCTCCTGGGCATCCGCCTGCACCACCAGGGTGCAGCGGGTCGCCGTGGCGACGGTCAGGGCGGCGGAGCCGGAACTCCACCGGAGTTGGATCGCGGAGCTCCTGCCGGGAAGAAGCGCCAGCATGACGACTACTGTCCGGAGAGCGCGATGCATGGTCGCGATCTCCTCTGGGGATGGGAGTCAACGTGAGGCGGGGGGTCAACGGCCTTCGGCAGAGCAGGCGCGGACCGTCGCGCCGGCTTGCGCCCGCGACGGACGCTCAGCGGATGCGCCGTTGCGACACGTGAGCTTCGGGATGCCGGGTTCGAGGCGAGGTGGGCGGCTGCCTGCGAGGTCGGCCCCGACATGAGAGCGTTCCGTTGCTCGTGCCTGCGGTGGAGTGCACGAGTGGGGCGCCGCGCACGCGATGCAGATGCGTCGCGCAACGGGAGTCAACTCCCGGAGGGAGAGGAAGTCAAGTGGAATCTGGGTGCCTCTGACCTTTCAACAGGATTACCCCAGTCGACACGTCCGTTCGTATCCTCCGCCATGGATATCCTCATGAGTACCCAGGTGTTGGGCGGTGGGCGCCAGTCCAAGGGTTTACGAAGCCGGGTGCGTCGCTTCGGCCCACGCTCTCCGATTCCCCTGCTGCCGCCCTACTCCTTGATCATCGCCCCGGCGACCGCGCCGCCCACCACGCCCTCGGCGACCCGGCCCAGGAACCAGGTGAGCGCCATCGAGTAGGGAATGGGCTGCACCGCCAAGGTTCCGTAGCCCATGCCGATGCCCGTGGCGATGCCGGACCACAGACCGTACTGGAACGCGTTGCCGCCGGACTTCGGGCTCACCAGCCGCGCGTAGAGGGCGCTGAAGGCCAGGGCGCCGATGAGCACGGACAGGTAGAGCGTGGGATAGCGGATCTCGGCCTGGGGGCGCCAGAGCGCGGGAGTCGAGGCGTAGGCCGACTGCAGGATCAGCCCGTGGATGACGAAGTCCATCACCGACCAGACGATGAAGACGACGATCGCAGCCCAGAATGCCTTCTTCATCTCATGCCTCCTCCCCGCTAGGGGGTGTCTCCGGGCGCGCGCCCCCCGCGACGGCCGCGCGGGGTGGGTTCGCGCCCCCCGGCTCCGGTCCGCGCCCGCTCACTCCGGCGCGCAGCCCGGCTTGTAGATGATGCCCTGGTTGCGCTTCCCGTTCATCTTGGCCACCAGCGGCTCCCCGAACCGCAGGTGCCGCACGAAGCGCAGCTCGCGCACGGCGGGCTGGGAGGTGAGCCAGTCCCAGTCCACGAATCCCTCGCCGGCGTCGGCGTTCACCGTGAAGTAGCCCACCTGGAACGTGGTCAGGTTCTGGAAGAAGTGGGTGCCCTGCGAGGGCGTGACCCGGAAGTCCTTGAAGCCGGCCTCCACGATGACCCGCGCCCCGGCGATCTGGTCCCAGGTCACCGGGATGCCCAGCCACGGGTCGTTGGAGCCCCAGCGTCCCACGCCCACCAGCAGGTAGGGCTGCTCCTCGCCCTGCAGCTCGGCGTTGAAACGGGCCACCTCCTCGGCCGCCTCGCGGCTGCGCGCCCGGTCGAACCGGTTGGAGTCCACCACGACCACGTCGCGCAGGTTGTCGATCCTGCCGTTGCCGAGCACCTTGGGGCTGCGGCACACCAGCAGCTCCGGGCGCACCTCGTCCACGTCGAGCTCCTCGGTCTCGTGGGTGAGGACCAGCGGCCTCATCTGCAGGAAGCCGAACTCGTGCGGCTCGGACGGGCTGCGGCTCAAGCGCACCGCGAACTCGATCTCGGCCGGGCGGTTCATGCCGCCCCGGCCGATCTCCAGCAGCAGCGTGAGGATGTCCGCGAGCGGAAACACGCCGTGCTTGAGGATGGGCGCGAAGGTGACCAGCCGCACGCCCGGCCGCGAGACCCCGTCGTAGACCGCGTGGTTGACCTCGGAGTAGGTGGAGCCCAGCGCGTAGAGCGTGCCGTCGCTCTCGGCCGCCTCCAGCCCGAAGCGCGTCTCGCGCATGGACGCCAGCGGGTCGGCGGGCTCGCGGCCGTGGTCCAGCTCCAGCGCCCAGAAGTCGCGCTGCGAGCTCATCAGGATGTCCTCGACCGACGAGAAGTGCGCGATGTGCCGCGGGTAGCGCGGGCAGAAGCTCAAGCACTTCTCCCCCTCCACCACGGTCTTGCCCAGCCCCAGCGCCACCGCCGCCACGCCGTCCTCGGAGCGCAGCGGCGCAACGGGGTAGAAGTTGTGCGAGCGCGCCACCCCGGAGAAGTCCGGGTAGTAGCGCAGGCCGTGGGGCGCGCCCGTCACCTTCTGCAGGATCACCGCCATCTTCTCCTCCTCCAGCCGGTAGGGCGTGGCGCGCACGTGGGCCTTGGTGCGGCGCGAGAAGGTGGAGGCGTAGACGCGCTTGACGGCCTGCATGGCCTGCTCCAGACGTTCCTGGAGGCTGGGGCTGTTGTTGGGCAGCATGAAGGTCTCGTAGACGCCGGTGAAGGGCTGGAACTGCGAGTCCTCCAGCAGGCTCGACGAGCGCACCGCCAGCGGCCAGCGCACCGCGTCCACGAACGCCACCAGGTCCTGCACCACGTGCCCGGGCAGCGGCGCCGCCAGGAAGCGGCGCACGATCTCGGCGTCGTCGCTGCTGGCGAGCGCAAACTCCAGCAGGTGGTTCTCGGCCAGGTACTGGTCGAAGCAGTCGGTGGCCAGCACCACGGCGGGCGGCACCGCGATGTGCACGCCCTCGAAGCGGCGGGCCACCTGGTGGTAGCCGAGCAGGTAGCGCACGAACCCCAGCCCGCGCGCCTTGCCGCCCAGCGAGCCGCCGCCGATGCGCGCGAAGAAGGCGCCCGAGGCGTCGAAGCTGTGGCGGTCGAAGTCGGCGACCAGCGCCTCGCTCTGCTCGCGGCGGTACTCGGCGATGGAGGCGATGAGGTCGCGCCGCAGGTCCTCGAAGGTGGCGAAGTCCGACACCTTGCGCGGGCGCAGCTTCTGCGCCAGCGCGAACTCGGTGCGGGCGGTGAGCCAGTTGGAGAAGTGGTTGCGCTCGCCGTGGTAGGCGATGCTGGCGGCCGGGACGTCGCGCAGCATCTGCTCCAGGGACTTGAGGTCGGCGGCGCGCCCCACCTCGGTTCCGTCGGGCATGCGGAAGACGAAGTCCCCGAAGGCGAAGTGCTCCACCATGAAGCGCCGCAGGTCGGCGAGCAGCGTGTCGGAGTATTTCTGCAGGAACGAGGCGCCCACGTCGCGCGCGCCGGCCGCGAACTCCACGCGGCTCGACTGGAGCAGGATCGGCAGGTCCGGCACCGCCTGGCGGGCCATGCGCGCCAGGTCGAACCCCGCTCCGCGCGTGACCTTGCCGCCGCGCGGGAACTCCACGTCCGAGATGAGCCCCAGCATGTAGGGGCGGTAGCGCGTGAACAGCTCCCACGCCTCCTCGAAGGTGCTGCACAGGAGGATCTTGGGTCGCGCCCGCATGCGCACCAGCTTGTGCGAGAGGTTGATGCCCTCGCTGATCAGCCGCCCGGACTGGTGGATGAGCTCCGTGTAGATGGTGGGCAGGAACGACGAGTAGTAGCGGACGTTGTCCTCCACCAGCAGGATCACCGGCACGCCCACCGTGGCCGTGTCGTGGGCCACGTTCCACTTGTCCTCGACGTACTTGACGATCGCCACCAGGATGCGGGCGTTGCCCTGCCACATGAAGATGCGCTCGATGTCGGCGATGTCCCGGCGCGCCACGAACTCCTTGCGCTCGGTGTTGTCGTAGGCCAGCACCACCACGGCGGCGCCCAGCCCGCGCCGCTTGACCTGCCGGGCCAGCTCGCTGGCGTCCATGTCGCCCGGGTTGATGGTGGTGAGGATCAGGTTGAAGCGCGGCTGCGCCTCGGCCAGGGCCAACGCCTCGGCCCCGCTCGCCACGTGGGTGAGCCCGGGCATCTGGTGCAGGCTCAGCTCCAGGAACTCGCCCAGGATGAGCTCGTTGAGGCGGCCGTCCTCCTGGAGGGTGAAGGAGTCGTAGAGGCTCGACACCAGCAGGATGTCCTGCACCCGGTAGGGCATCAGCTCCTGGAAGCCCTGGAACGGGCTGGTGGCGTCCTGGGGGAAGGTGGCGGGGGTGGCGGTGGTCATGGTGGCTCCGGGAAAGGCGGCACCGATCGAAGGATATCCACCCTGCGCGCGCGATACCAGCCGGCCGGCTGGGGCCCCCCGCCCCACCGGAAACACAGAAGGGGCGGCCGTGTGCTCCCGTCCGCCCCTCCGCGGCTCCGGTTGGGTCTGCGGCCGCCCCTCGCGGCCGTCAGACCGGAGTCGCTCAGACCAGTCCCTGATCCAGCATGGCGTCGGCCACCTTGAGGAAGCCGGCGATGTTGGCGCCGTTCACCAGGTTGCCGGGCGTGCCGTACTTGTCGGCCGTCTCGTAGCAGTTCCGGTGGATGGCGATCATGATCCGGTGCAGGCGCTCGTCCACCTCCTCCCGGGTCCAGGAGAGCCGCATGCTGTTCTGCGACATCTCCAGCCCCGAGGTGGCGACCCCGCCGGCGTTGGCCGCCTTGGCCGGACCGTAGAGGATGCCGGCGTCCAGGAACACCTTCACGCCGTCCAGCGTGGTGGGCATGTTGGCGCCCTCGCTCACCAGCGCCACGCCGTTCTTGATCAGGTTCCCCGCGTCCCGGGCGTTGATCTCGTTCTGCGTGGCGCTCGGGAACGCGCAGTCGGCCTTGATGTCCCAGATGGGGTTGTAGTCCAGCTGCGGGTCCACCGGCTGGTAGCGCGCGCCCGTGAACTTCTCCGCGTACTCCTTGATGCGGCCGCGGCGCAGGTTCTTGAGCTCCATGACGAAGGCCAGCTTCTCCCGGTCGATCCCCTCGGGGTCGTGGATCATCCCGTTGGAGTCCGAGAGCGTCACCGGACGGGCGCCCAGGTCGAGCAGCTTCTCCACCGTGTACTGGGAGACGTTGCCGCTGCCCGAGACCAGGCAGGTCTTGCCCTCCAGGGTCTGGCCCCGGGTCTTGAGCATCTCGGCCGCGAAGTAGACGCAGCCGTAGCCGGTCGCCTCGGGCCGGATCAGCGACCCGCCCCAGTTCATCCCCTTGCCGGTCAGCACGCCGGTGAACTCGTTCGCCAGGCGCCGGTATTGCCCGAACAGGAAGCCAATCTCGCGACCGCCCACGCCGATGTCGCCCGCCGGCACGTCGGTATCGGGGCCGATGTGGCGCCACAGCTCGGTCATGAAGCTCTGGCAGAAGCGCATGACCTCGTTGTCGCTCTTCCCCTTGGGGTCGAAGTCCGATCCGCCCTTGCCGCCGCCCATGGGCAGGGTGGTGAGCGAGTTCTTGAACACCTGCTCGAACGCCAGGAACTTCAGGATGCCCAGGTTCACCGACGGATGGAAGCGCAGTCCGCCCTTGTAGGGACCGATCGCGCTGTTCATCTCGATCCGGAAGCCGCGGTTCACCTGCACGTCGCCGCGGTCGTCCTGCCACGGCACGCGGAACATGATGACCCGCTCCGGCTCCACCATGCGCTCCAGGATCTTCGCCGTGCGGTACTCGGGATGCCGTTCGAGCACCAGCACCAGAGACTCCGCGACCTCTTGCACCGCCTGGTGGAACTCGGGCTCCATCGGGTTCTTGGCGCGCACCTGGGCCATCAGCGCGCCCACGTATTCCCGGCTGCTCCCGGTCCGCGCGGGAGTCTTCACCGCCACATCCAGTCCACTCATGCCTCCAGCTCCTTTCCAAGAAGGAGAAACCGCCACCTCGTCGTTCACCTAGCGCGCCGCGTGCCGGAGGCCGCGAGCCTGCCGGGCGGGCCCGGCGGCGGACCGGGATCGGCCGGGCGGCCCGAGCGGCCGGCGCAGCCAACTCCGCAATTGCCAACGCCCCGCTCCCCGCCGGCGGCCGGGCTCCCGGAGTTTGCCACCAGGGACGCGCCTTGGGCTAGAGGGAGCCTGGGGGGTCGGCAGGGCCGCGCCCTCCGGACAGGCTGGCAGGCGGCGGGCCGGTTCTGTCAGGCCCACCGGCGCCGCTCATCCCAGCCGCCGCAGCAGCCGTGCCGCGATCCAGCGGCCGATGCTGATCGAGGCCGTCGCCGCCGGCGAGGGCGCGTTGAGCACGTGGATCATGCGCTCGGCCTCCACCACGTGGAAGTCGTCGAGCAGCGCGCCGTCGCGCCCCAGCGCCTGCGCGCGCACCCCGGCGCGGGCCGGGACCAGGTCGGCCTCGCGGATCTCGGGAACCAGGCCCTGCAGGGCGCGGGCGAAGGCCCCGCGGCTCAGC
>JBBIHL010000005.1:0-19092 GCA_037447075.1 Candidatus Eiseniibacteriota bacterium
CAGGATCGCTGCGAATATCGCGAAACGCGTCGACGAACTGGCGAAGTTGGGCTAGGGGTCCGGGTCACCGGCGGCCGCCGCGGCCGGGGCGGGTTGACCCCGCGCGCACCAGTCCATAGGCTAGGCCGCTTCGCGCCGCCCAGGGCGGGCGCCGCCGCGCGCATCCAGTCCGAGCCGAGAAGGGGTACTCATGAGAAAGGTCCTGGTCACCGGGGTGACCGGCTTCGCCGGCAGCCACCTGGTGGATTACTTGCTCGAGCGGGGCGACTGCGAGATCTACGGCATCCACCGCTGGCGCAGCCGGACCGAGAACGTCGAGCACTTCATGCAGCGCATCACCATGGTCGAGTGCGACCTGCGCGACGCCGCCGCGACCCGGGACACCATCGAGCGCATCCGTCCGGACTGGGTCTTCCACCTGGCGGCCCAGTCCTTCGTGCCCACCTCCTGGATCGCCCCCACCGAGTCGCTGACGACCAACGTCCTCGGGCAGGTCAACATCCTCGAGGCGGTGCGCCGCATCGGGCTCAAGCCCCGCATCCAGCTGGCCTGCTCCAGCGAGGAGTACGGGATGGTCCACCCCGGCGAGCTGCCCATCAAGGAGACCAACCCGCTGCGCCCGCTCTCGCCCTACGCCGTGAGCAAGGTCACCCAGGACCTGCTCGGCTACCAGTACTGGATGTCGTGGAAGGTGGACTGCGTGCGCACGCGGGGATTCAACCACGAGGGTCCCCGGCGCGGCCCGGTGTTCGTCGCCTCGGACTTCGCCAAGCAGATCGCCGACATCGAGAAGGGCCGGAAGCCCCCGCTGCTCCACGTGGGCAACCTGGACGCGCGGCGGGATTTCACGGACGTGCGCGACATGGTGCGGGCCTACTGGCTGGCGCTGGAGAAGTGCGAGCCGGGGGAGGTCTACAACATCTGCCGGGGCCGGGCCTGGACCATCCGCGAGGTGCTCGACCTGCTGCTGGGGATGACCCGGGCGAAGATCGAGGTGCGCCAGGACCCGGCCCGCCTGCGGCCGAGCGACGTGCCGGTGCTGATCGGCGACAACGGCAAGTTCGTCCAGGCCACGGGCTGGCAGCCCACCATCCCCTTCGAGCAGACCCTGCGGGACATGCTGGACCACTGGCGGGCCCGCTGAGTGTGAACGTCCTCGTCACCGGCGCCAGCGGCTTCGTGGGCCGGCACCTGGTCACGCTCTGGACGTCGCGCGGCGCGCGCGTCACCGCGCTGGCGGAGCGGGCGCCCCGTCCCGGGGACCGGGAACCCGCCGGGGGCGTCATCGTGGCCGACATCCGCGACCACGACGCCGTGCGGGCGGCGCTGCGGGAGACGGCGCCCCGGTGGATCGTGCACCTCGCCGGGCAGAGCAGCGCGGCGCTCTCGTTCGAGCGTCCGCGCGAGACGTTCTCCGTCAACGCCGCCGGTGCCATCCAGCTGCTCGAGGCGGTGCGCGCGGAATGCACGGGGGCGCGGGTCCTCCTGGTGGGCACCAGCGAGGCCTACGGCCCCCAGCCGGCGGGCACGCGGGCCTCCGAGGACACGCCCTTCCGTCCGGTGAGCCCCTACGCGCTCTCCAAGGCCGTAGCCGACCTGGCGGGCGAAACCTACTCCCGGGCCCACGGCCTCGACGTGGTCCGAACCCGGTCCTTCAGCCACCTCGGGCCCGGGCAATCGCCGCGCTTCGCCCTGCCGGGATTCGCCCGCCAGGTGGCCGAGTCCGAGGCCGGGCTGGCCGACCCCGTGCTCCGGGTGGGCAACCTCGACGTGGTCCGGGATCTCACCGACGTGCGCGACGTGGTGGACGCCTACTGGCGGCTGTGCGAGCATGGCCGGTCCGGAGCAGCCTACAACGTGTGCAGCGGCCGCGGGGTGCGGCTGGCGGACGTGGTGCGGGCGCTGGCGGATCGCGGCCGCACTCGGATGCGCGTCGAGGTGGATCCGGCTCGACTGAGGCCTGCCGACGTGCCGTATCTCGTGGGCGATCCCGCGCGCATCGAGCGGGAGACCGGCTGGCGTGCCGCGATCCCGCTGGACCGCAGCCTGGATGACCTGCTCGAGGAGTGGCGCGCGAGGGTGGTCGCCGACGGCGCTCGCTCCGGGGACCGGGACGTCTGAGCATCGAGGAAGGGGCGCGGCGTGTACGACATCACCGTGGTCGGGACCGGCTACGTGGGGCTGGTGACCGGGGCGTGCCTGGCGGACTTCGGCAACCGGGTCACCTGTGTGGACAGCGACCGCGGGAAGATCGAGCGGCTCGGCCGCGGCGAAATCCCGTTCTACGAGCCCGGCCTGCACGACATCGTGGCGCGCAACGAGCGGGAGGGTCGGCTCGGCTTCACCGACGACCTGGTCGCCACCCTCGCGGGGGCCAAGGTGGTGTTCATCACGGTCGGCACCCCGCCCAAGCCCGACGGCAGCGCCGACCTCTCAGCCGTGTTCGCGGTGGCCCAGACCGTGGCCGAGAACCTGGACGGCTACAAGCTGGTGGTGCAGAAGAGCACGGCGCCCGTCGGCACCGCCCGCCGGCTGCTGGGCTTCATGCGCAGGCACGCGCCGCGGGGCGCCGAGTTCGACGTCGCCTCGAACCCGGAGTTCCTGCGCGAAGGTTCGGCGCTGGAGACCTTCATGCGGCCCGACCGCGTGGTGATCGGCGCCGAGACCAAGCGCGCGGCCAAGATCCTCAAGCAGATCCACGATCCGCTCTACCTGCTCGGCACGCCGATGGTGGTCACCACGCTCGAGACCGCCGAGCTCATCAAGTACGCGGCCAACGCCTTCCTGGCCACGAAGATCTCCTTCATCAACGAGATCGCCAACCTGTGCGAGGCGGTGGGGGGCGACGTCAAGATCGTGGCCCGGGGCATGGGGCTCGACGGCCGCATCGGCAGCAAGTTCCTGCACGCCGGGCCGGGCTACGGCGGCTCGTGCTTCCCCAAGGACACCAGGGCGCTGGTGGCCTTCGGCGCGCAGGTCGGCGTGCCCATGGGCATCGTCGAGGCCACGGCGCGCGCCAACGATGCCCAGCGCCGGCGCATGATCGAGAAGATCGCGCGGGCGCTGGGCAAGCCCCGGGGGAAGCGGGTGGCCCTGCTGGGGCTCTCGTTCAAGCCCAACACCGACGACCTGCGTGAAGCCCCGGCCCTCGAGATCGCCGCCGGGCTCAAGCGGCGGGGTGTGAAGCTCGCGGCCTTCGACCCGGTGGCGATGGACGTCGCGCGGGAGCATCCCATGCTCGCCGGGGTGGAGTTCGCCCGCGACCCCTACGAGGCGGCCCGGGGCGCGGACGCCGCCGCGATCGTCACCGAATGGAACGAGTTCCGGCGTCTGGATCTCAAGAAGCTCAAGCGCCTCATGCGGCGCCCGCTGCTGTGCGACCTGCGCAACATCTACGAGCCCGAGGAGGTGGAGCAGCAGGGATTCCGTTACGTGGGCGTGGGGCGTGGGCGGCCCGAGGGCCGGGGGAAGCCATGATCGAAGGCGTGAGGGTCAAGCGGCTCAAGGTGATTCCGGACGAGCGCGGCCTGCTGATGGAGATGCTGCGCGACGACGACGAGTTCTTCCAGAAGTTCGGACAGGTCTACCTGTCGGTGGTCTATCCGGGGGTGGTGAAGGGTTGGCACTACCACAAGAAGCAGACGGACCACTTCGTGTTCGTCAAAGGGATGGCCAAGGTGGTCCTCTACGACCCGCGCGAGAACTCGCCCACCAAGGGCGAGGTGAACGAGTACTTCATGGGGGAGCACAACCCCATCCTGCTGGTCATCCCGCCCTTCGTCTACCACGGCATGAAGGGGATCGGCACCGAACCGGCCTACCTGGTGAATACGCCCACCGAGCACTACGTCTACGACAACCCCGACGAGTTCCGCGTGCCGCCGCACGACCCGAGCATTCCCTACGACTGGGAGCGCAAGGATGGCTGAGGCCGGAGGCCTGAGCGGGGCCCGGGTCCTGGTGACGGGGGGCGCCGGGTTCATCGGCAGCAACTTCGTCCACGGGCTCGCGCGGCGCCACCCGGGCTGCCACGTGGTGGTTCTCGACGCCCTCACCTACGCGGGCAACCGGGCAAACCTGGAGGGCGTTCCGGCCGACCGGCTCACGTTCATCCACGGCGACATCCGCGACCCGGTGGCGGTGGCGCAGGCGATGGAGGGCTGCGACTACGTGCTGAACTTCGCGGCCGAATCCCACGTGGACCGTTCCATCGAGGAGCCGGGCGCCTTCATCCAGACCGACGTCTACGGCGTGTTCGTGCTGGGCGAGGAGGCGCGGCGCCGCCGCATCCGGCGCTTCGTGCAGATCTCGACCGACGAGGTCTACGGCGAGGTGATGGAGGGCGCGGCGAGCGAGGAGGCGCCCCTCGCGCCGCGCAGCCCCTACGCGGCGAGCAAGGCGGGCGGCGACCGGCTGGCCTACGCCTACTGGGCCACCTACGGGCTGCCGGTGGTGATCTCGCGCTGCTCGAACAACTACGGGCCGCGCCAGTACCCGGAGAAGCTCATCCCGCTCTTCGTCACCAACGCGCTCGAGGACGAACCGCTCCCCGTCTACGGCACCGGCCGGAACCGCCGCGACTGGATCCACGTGGACGACCACTGCGAGGCGCTGGAGCTGCTGCTCACCGCCCCGGGGGTCGAGGGCGAGGTCTTCAACGTCGGGGCCGGCAACGAGCTCGACGTGCTGCAGATCACCGGTCGCATCCTGGAGCTGCTCGGCAAGCCCCCGTCGCTGGTGCGCCACGTGGAGGACCGGCCGGGCCACGACCGCCGCTACGCGCTGGACTGCACGAAGCTGCGGCGGCGCTGCGGCTGGCAGCCCCGCATCCCCTGGGAGGAAGGGCTGCGCCTGACGGTCGAGTGGTACCGCCACAACGAGAGCTGGTGGCGGCCCATCAAGCAGGGCGAGTTCCGCGCCTACTACGAGCGCATGTACGGCAGGCGGAAGGTGATCGGGGGCGTGGCGAGGTGAGGGCCTGAGCCCCTGGGGCCGATCCGCCGGCGACCTGTTCGTCCGGGCTCTGGAGAGCCCTCCGCCCGCGAGTCCCCGTGTCGGAACCTCCGGGAATCCGGAGCCGACCCGTCACGCGACCCCCAGGCATGATCGTCGGACTCGGCCTTCTCAACCAGGCGCAGGCCCGCTCGGGGATCGAGCTCTTTGAGGCGCGGGTGGGCGCCCGGCTCGTGGCCGGGCAGGGCCCCTGGAGCTGGAGGGTCTACACGCGCGGCGTCGTCCCCCCGGAGTGGCGGGGCATCGGCGGCTACGAGGAGGTGGTCTGCCCCCCGCGCCGAAAGCTGCGCGGTGGACGCCTCTGGAGCGAGCAGGTGTCGTGGGGCTGGGCGCTCTCGAGGCGGCCGGTCGATCTTCTGGTTTGCCTCTCGTTCTTCCCGCCCCGCCTCTACCGCCGTCCCTTCGCGATGACGGTGCACGATCTCACCGCGCTCGAGCGTCCGGGCGACTATCCCCCCATCGTGAGGGTCTACGCCACGGAGCTGCTTCGGTCCCTCGTCCCCCGCGCGCGCCGGCTGACGACCCCCTCCCAATGGGTGCGCGAGCGCTGCGCGACGCTGCTCGACTTTCCGGCCGAGCGCATCGACGTGGTCTACTCGGGGGTCGAGGCCGGCTACTACCTCGAGCGTCCCGGGGATGATGCCGGGCCGCTGCTCGCGCGCCTGGGCGTGCGCGGCCCGTTCTGGCTTCACTGCGGGACCCCGCAACCAAGGAAGAACCTCGAGGTGGTGCTGCGGGCGCTGCGGCTCATGAAGGAGCGGGGCGAGGAGTTGCCGTTCCTGGTGAGCGTGGGGCGCCCGAGCCCGCATTCGCGGCGCCTGGCCGCGCTGGCTCGCGCGCTGGGCGTCGGCGATCGCCTGATGCTGCCGGGTCGTCTCGAGGACGACGAGCTGGGGGCGCTCTACCGTGCGTGCTCGGCGTTCGTCTATCCCTCGTGGGCGGAGGGTTTCGGCGTGCCGCCGCTCGAGGCCATGGCCGCCGGGGCGCGCGTGGTGGCCGCGCGCGCCACCTGCCTGCCCGAGATCCTGGGCGACACGCCCGCGTGGGCCGACCCGGCGGAGCCCGAGAGCTGGTGCGAAGCCTGGGAGCGGCTGAAGGGGGAGTCGCCCGAGGCGAGCGCTTCGTTGCGCGCCCGGGCGCGGGAGCACGCACGCCGATACACCTGGGAGGACACCGCGCGGCGCTGGCGGCAGAGCATCGAGGCCGCGGCGGGGGAGCTGGACGGGTCGCCACGCGTCCACCCTCGAGAGCAGCCGCCCGTGCGCTCCTCGGGGGAGTCGCCCGCCGCTGGGCGCCCCGTGGCCGTCGTCCTCACCCCCCGCCTGCCCTGGCCGCTCGACGACGGGGGGCGCATCGGCCTGTGGCAGGTGGTGTCGTCCGCGGCGCGCGCCTACCGGGTCGTCCTGGTGAGCCTGGTGCCCCCGGGGACGGAGCACGACGCCCTGCCGGCCCCCTTGACGGAGCTGGGCCTCGAGGTGATCCGCATCCCGCATCGTCCGCCGCCCACCGCCCTCGCGATCGCGCACGGGCTGTTCGGACCGTGGCCCCACACGCTGGCGCGCTACCGGAGCGCCCGGCTGGAGGAGACCATGAGGCGACTGGTCGCCACCCGGCATCCGGCCTTTGTGCTGGTGAATCACCTGCACCTCGCGACGTGCGTCGGCGCGCTCGGCGAGGTCCCCATGGTCCTTCGCGAGCACAACCTCGAGTTCTCGTGGATGGAGCGCTATGCAGAGAGCCTGGGCGGGGGGGCCCGGTGGTACGCCCGCCTGCAGGCCCGGCGGCTCCGCTCCGCGGAGGCTGCGCTGTGCCGGCGGGCCGCGCTGGTCCTTGCGGTTCAGGACGAGGAAGCGGCAACGCTGCGGGCGCTCTGCCCCGGCACGCCCGTCGAGACCGTGCCCGTGGGCATCGACCTGGGGCGCTTCCCGGCTCCCCGTCGCACGGACCCGCCCACCGTCCTCATCGTGGGGTCGTTCGCATGGGTCCCCAACGTGCGCGGCGCGAGCCGCTTTCTCGCGGAAGGCTGGCCGCGGGTCGTGGCTGCCGTCCCCGCGGCGAGGCTCCGACTGGCGGGCAAGGATCCTCCCCCGGAGTTTGCCAACGCGGCCCGCGACGCCGGCGCGGAGGTGGTCGGCTATGTGCCCTCGATGGAGGACGAATTCGCCCGAGCCTCGGCACTGGTCGTCCCGCTGTGGGTGGGCGCGGGGGCGCGGGTGAAGATCATCGAGGCGTTTGCCGCCCGCCTCCCGGTGGTGTCCACGTCGGTCGGGGCCGAAGGCCTGGCGATCGTGCCCGGCACCCACTTCGTGCGGGGAGATTCGCCCCGCGAGCTGGCAGACGGGCTGATCGCCCTGCTGCGCTCCCCCGAGCTTCAAACCGCGCTTGCGCGCGCGGGCAGGCTCCTGGCCGAGCAGCGCTGGTCGCTCGAGGCCGTGGCCGCGATCCAGAACCGCCTGTGCGCGCGGGTCGCGGGGCCAGAGCCTGCATCGCGCGCACGGGCGACGCCGCGCCATCGGGGGTGACGTTCTGCGGGGAGCCAGGAACAGGGAGGCCGAGACGGTTGGTCGGTGGACCCCACGACACCCCTCCCCATGCGGCACGCCGAAGGGAGCTTGCTCGCCGAAGCGGAGCTTCGTAGGATGCAGGCCGTTCCCGATGGGTACCGACATCTGCGGCCGAACCCATCCCTGATCCCGAGGGGGCCGGTCTTTCCCAGGTCATGATCGTTGCGTGGGCCCTCGTCTCGCTCGGCGCATCGCGGCAGAGCGATCCACCACAGATGAACGGCGCCCACATCCGCGGCCATCGTCCGGTCACCGGCCAGGGGACCTCGAGTCCTCCCTCGCTCGCCATGGAGGGCAACCGGTGAGGGGGTCTCGTGGCCAGGCGGGTGTTGACGGAAGCGTTCCGGCGGTCAACGTCAACGCGCATCCCCGGAAGCTGGTGGACCGTTTCCGCAGCTTCCTCGAGGCCTGCCCGATCACCGTCATGGACATCGGGGCGCGCGGCGGCATTCCCAGGGAGCTGGAGCCCCTCCGGTCACACATCCGGCTCATCGCCATGGAACCTGACCCCACGGAGGCCCGGCGCCTGGAGGAACGGTTCCACGACCTGGGGCTTCTCTCGGCCGTGGTGCTGCCGGAGGCTGCCGGTCCGCCCGGCCGCGAGTTCACGCTTCATGTCACGCGCGACCCGGGCCGCTCCTCGCTCCTCGAACCGAACCGAGAGGTCATCCATCGCTACGGCGAGGCGGTCCAGTACGAAGTCGTGGCGAAGGTGCCGGTGAGGACCTCGGCGGTCGGGTCCCTCCTCGAGGAGCGTGGGCTGGGCCCGTTGGACCTGCTCAAGCTGGATGTGCAGGGCTTCGAGCTGGAGGTGCTGCGGACCCTCAAGGACGAGCAGTGGGCACGCCTGCTGCTGCTCGCGACCGAGGTGGAGTTCGTGGAGCTCTACAAGGGCCAGCCCCTGTTTCGCGTCGTGGACGAGTACGTCAGCGGGCGCGGCTTCGAGCTCTTCCACCTCAACCGCGTATTCACCAACTACGGAACGGGCCGGTGGGTACCCTACGGGCGCGGCCAGCTCCAGTTCGGCGACGCCTACTACCTGAGGACGCAGGTGGATGGCCTGGCCCCCGAGGCGCTGGCGCGGCTGATCTTCCTGGCGCTCTACTACGGGTTTCGCGACTACGCCTGGTTCCTGTTCCACAAGCACGCATCCCGCCTGGGCGGCCTGCCCGACGGCCACGTGGAGCTCTTCCGCGGGTTCATGGCGGCGTTTCCCGCCCAGCGAGGTGCCGCGGGACGCACGCTGGCCGGGAATGTCCGGCGCGTCCTCAACCGGTTGCTCTACGTGGCCCTCACCTGGCGGCGCTGGAACGGACGCGACGGCGACAACGACCTCTACTACCCGCTTCGCTAGCGGATCTCCCCGCATGGAAGGCGCGGGCACTCGTTGCCCGAGGGCCCCCGAGCCTGGGGGCTATCGCCTCGCGCGTCTCCTCCTGGCGCGGTCTTCGTGTATGCTAGGAAATCCGTGTGCCTGGTGCGGGTCTCGCCGCCCCGGCGGGGTCCCCTGTTTCCTGGCGGCTGGGCGCACGCCGTGGCGGGAGGGACGTGCTGAAGGGAGTGCTCTCGTCGTGAGAATGCGATCGGTTCCGGCGGTCTGCGGGCTCGCGATCCTGTGGATCGCGCTTTCGAGCCCCATGGCGACCGGACCGGCGGCCGCGCAGCCGGAGGGCCAGGACGCGCTCCGCGGCCTGGGCGCGACCGAAGGCGCCGTGCCCGGCGAGAGTTCCGAGGAGCGTCGCGGGGGCGTCCCGCCGCGGCCGGTCCTCGCGGGCCCGGTGGACGCTTCCGCCTACGTCGTCGGGCCGGGAGACGTGCTGAGCCTGGAATACGGCGGAAGGGCGGCGGGCAGCACCGCGTTGATCGTGGACGGCGAGGGGCGGATCCGGCTGCCGAGCCTGGGCCTGGTCACGGTCGGGGGCAAGACCCTGGCAGCGGCCCGCGACGAGATCGTCCGCCGACTCCGCTCCTTCCTGCCCGGCGCGATCCTGGATGTTCGCTTGCTGGAGCCGCGCACGTTCAAGGTGTTCGTCCTCGGGGAGGTCCAGCGCCCCGGGGTCGTGGAGGTGGTCGGGTCGGCGCGAGTGCTCGAGGCGCTCGAGGCGGCAGGGGGCGGGAGTGGCACCTCCTCGTCGCGCAACATCCGGGTTCTGCGGAGTGACGGCCGAGTCGTGTCCGCCGACCTGGACCGCTTCCGGCGCACCGGGGACTGGGACGCGAACCCGTATCTCGCGGACGGCGACCGCGTGGTCGTGCCCGTGCTTGTCGAGCGCATCGGGGTGTTCGGGGCGGTTGCGCGGCCGGGATCGTTCGAGTTCCGCAGGGGCGACAGCCTGGGCACGGCCATCCGGCTGGCCGGCGGGCTCCTCCCCATGGCGCGCCTGGACTCCGTGCTCGTGCTCCGATTCAGGGGGGCGACGGAGCTCGACACGCTGCATGCCGCCCTCGACGTTGCCCTGTCGGGTCCCGGGGCCGCCATTCTCCTCGAGGCCGACGACCGGATCTTCGTGCGCCCGCAGCCCCAGTGGCGGCCCGCGCGGCACGCCATCATCAGCGGAGAGGTGCGCTTCCCCGGACCCTACGCGATCGAGGAGGGGAAGAGTCGTCTGAGCGATCTGGTCCGCTGGGCGGGTGGCTTCACTCCACAGGCCGCGCTTCGGAACGTGAGGCTCGAGCGCACCCAGGACGGCGCGCAACCCGTGGACGTCGAGTTCGAGCGATTGAGCAGGCTGTCTCGCGGGGAGATGACGAACAGCGAGTATCAAACCTTCCGCAGCAAGCTGGCGATCCGCCAGGGCGCCTACCTCATCGATTATTCGACCGGGGTTCCCTTGCCGCCCGAGGCCGACGTGATGCTTCGGGAGGGTGACCATGTGGACGTGGGGCGACTCGAGATGGTCGTACGAGTGGATGGCTCCGTGCAGCACCCCGGCCTCATTGCCTACGAAGCGGCACGCACCGTGAGCGACTACATCCGCATGGCGGGCGGGCCATCACGCCGGGGTAACGTGGGCGACGCGCGGCTGACGCGCGCCGGAACCAGCGCGACGGTGTTCGCGCGCGATGTCCGCCGCCCGGAGCCGGGAGATTTCATCTGGGTGCCGGAGAAGAAGGACACGGACCTGTGGGCGATCCTCCGCGACGCGATCATCGTGACGGGTCAGCTGGCGACGGTCGTGCTGGTCGTGGACCAGCTCTCCAAGTGACGGGCCGCGAGCGGCTGCCGTCGCCGCCCGCGATGGCGGCCTGTGGCCTGCCTCCGTCCATGGCGGAGTGAGCATGTCGGGCGATCCGAGCTGGGACATCCGCAGCTTGCGCGGCCTTCTCTCGCAATGGAGGCGCTTCCTTCTCTGGAATGTCGGGATCGTCACCGCGGGGGCGCTGATCCTCGCGCTCGTCCTGCCTTCGTGGTTCGCGGCCACCACGACGCTCCTGCCCCCGCAGGAAGAGACGACCGGCTTCAGCGCCTCGACCATGCTTCGTGGACTGACGATCCCGGGGTTGAAGATTCCCACCCAGGTGAGCCCGGCGGAGGTTTTCGTCGCCATCCTGACGAGCCGCACCCTGCTCACCCAGATGGTTGGCGAGTTCGATCTGCGGCGGGTCTACAAGAAGAAGAAGACGGAGGACACGATCAAGGAGCTGAAGCGTCACGTGACCGCTCAGATCGGGGAGGACGGCCTCATTAGCCTGCGAGTCGAAGACCGGGATCGGGAACGCGCCGCACGCATGGCCAACCGGATGGTCCAGCTCCTCGACGATTTCAACCGCAGGACGCGCTCCTCGCGCGGCAAGCGGGCCCGCGTCTTCATCGAGGAGCGCATCAAGGAGACGCAGGGCGAGCTGGCGGCCGCCGAGGACACGTTGCGCCGCTACCAGCTGACCCACAAGTCACTCCTGATCCGTCCCGAGGAGGCAGGGGCCGCGGAGTTCGCGTCCAGGCTCATCTCCGAGCGCATCGATCTGCAGATGCGGTTGGGGATCGCCTCTTCGTACGCCTCCCCGACCAGCCCGGAGATGCAGCGGCTCCGCCTGCGCGGGCAGGAACTGGATCGCCAGATTCAGAAGCTGCCGGACCTGGGCATCGGGATGGCGCGACTCTACCGCGACGTCAAGGTGCAGGAGCAGGTCTTCACGCTCCTCATGGCGCAGTACGAGGAAGCCAAGATCGAGGAGGCGAAGGACGTCGCCACGGTCGAGGTCCTGGACCGGGCTATCCCTCCCGAGCGCAAGTCCCGGCCCCGGCGCTGGGTGATCGTGCTGCTGGGATTCGCGGGCAGCCTGGTGCTGGGCGTGGGTTACGCGCTCGCGACGGATTACCTCCGGCGTGTCGCTCGCACCGCTTGAGCTTCGCGTCCCCGGGTCGGGGGTCCTGGGCGCCCTGGTCGGTCCCCTGCGGAACCAGGCGCCCTCGTGGGTGGTGGGTGGAGCGGTGGGCATGGTGGTCCTCGAGGTCGTCGCCCTGATCCTGGCCGGCGTGGCCGGCCCGCTCGCCGCGGCCGGGGCCATCCTGCTGCCGCTCTACGCCGCATTGTGCTGGATTTCGCTCCCGGCGGCGTGGCTCGTCACGATCGGCGTCGTCCCCTTCTCCCTGGAGGTCTATTTCTCCGGGGTCTCCTCGGCCCTCTGGGTCCCGACCGAGCCGATGATCTTCCTCTTTCTCGGCACGTGGGGGGTTCGGGCCCTGCTTCACGGCGCCCGCTCGATCCCCCGTTCGCCCATCCTCGCCAGCGTCGGCGTGCTGGCGCTCCTGGCCGTGCTGTCGGCACTGGGGAGCCGGTACCACCTGCTTTCGGCCAAGGCCATCATCAGCTCGGGCTGGCTGGCCGCCTTCGCCTTCCTGTTCCCCCTGTTCCATGGCGGCGACAGGGGCTTCGCGCGCAGGGCCCTGCTCGTTCTCGGGTCGGCGGGCACGTTCTTCGCGGTGGTGGGGATAATCTTCGTCGCGCGCCACGGCATCGCGCGCTGGAGCGGGAACGCCATGGGCCGGCCGTTCTTCCCCGAGCACGGCACCTACTCCGTGTATCTCACCTTCGCCCTCTGCGCGCTGCTCGCGCTCCTGCTGTCCGCGCGGCGCCCGATATGGAGGTGGCTCGGCCTCGCGGCGGCCGGCCTGGTCACGCTTGCCGTCGTGCTGTCCCTCGCCCGCGCGGCATTCCTGGGCCTGGCGGCCGTCCTGGCCACGACCCTCTGGTACCTCGTGCGCGCGGGGCGCATCCGCACGACCCTGACCCTGATCGTGCTGGCCGTGACCGTGGGCTTCGCGGTCGCCCGATTCCGGGCCAGCGAGTTCGTCGGCCTCTACGCGGCCAGCATCGCCGAGCCCGGGGAACTGTCCAATCTCGAGCGAATCAGCCGCTGGCTCGCGGCGTGGAACATGGTGCGTGCCCACCCGTTGCTCGGCGTCGGGTATGGAACGTACGAGGACACCTACTATTCGTATCGGGTGCTCACGCTCCGGACCGAGGACCAGTTCCGCCGGATGGGAGTCCACAGCGAGCTCTTCAGGGTTCTCTCCGAGATGGGATGGCTGGGTCTTGCCGGCGTCGTCCTCTTCGTGGCGCTCGTCTTGAGACAGGGTGACCGCGCGATCCGCCGGGCCCGGAGCCCGACCGACCGGTCAATGGCCGTGGGGTTTCTCGCCGGGTTCGCGAGCTACCTGGTGCACAGCGTGTTCAACAGCTACGGGCAGAGCGACAAGATCGTGGTTCCATTCTGGCTCTTCGTGGCGTTCATTGCCCTCCTGTGGTCACGCGCCCGCGGCCCGGTCGTCGCGCCCGCATGACCGCGACCAGGTCCAGGATCCTCTACATCACGACCCGTTTCCCCTACCCGCCGGATCGCGGCGATCGGCTCCACGCCTTCCACACTGTCCGCCTCCTCGCCTCGCGCTTCGAGGTGACGCTCGCCGCCTTCGAGGACGCATCGTCCGTGGCCAGCGAGGGCACGCGGGTCTTCGAGGACTGGGGTGTTCGGTTGGTCACCACACGGCTGCCGCTCCCCGGTCGGCTGGTCCGTCTGGCGGCGGCGTTGATGTCGAGTGGCCCCCTGCAGCTCGCCTACTACGACGAGCCGGCGATGCACGGAAGACTCGAGGCGCTGGCGCGGTCGGAGCCGCCGTTCGACGCGCTCGTCTGCCATCTCATCCGGAGCGTGCCGCTCTCGCGCGTCGCCCGCGCCAAGCTGAGGGTAATCGCGCTCTGCGACTCCATGGCATTGGGGCTGGAGCGGCGCCTGACGAGAGCGCCGCTGCTGGAACGGCCCTCGGTATGGCTCGAGGCGGGTCGTGTTCGACGGTACGAAGCTGAAGTCCTCGACCGGTTCGACGAGGGGTGGGTGGTCTCGGAAGTGGACCGCGCGGCCTTCGGCGAGGCAGGGCGCAAGATCGTGGTCATTCCCAACGGCGTGGACGAGGCGCTCCTGGATGGCGACGTTCCCGTGAGCCCGCCTCCCGTGGTGGGTTTCCTCGGCAATCTCCGCGTGCCTCACAACGTGGATGCGGCGGTATTCCTCGTGCGGCGGATCATGCCCGTTCTTCGTTCGCGCGGGATCGAAGCCCGGGTGCGGCTGATCGGCGCCGACCCCGCTCCGACCGTGCGCGCGCTCGCGGGGCTGCCGGGCGTGGAGGTCGCCGGATACGTGCAGGACCTCGGCTCGGCGCTGCAGGGTCTGCGTGTCATGTGTGCGCCGCTGCGCTTCTCCTCCGGCCTTCAGAACAAGCTCATCGAAGCGGTGGCGGCAGGCGTCCCCGTGGTGTCGTCGCCATCCGCCGTCGAGGCGCTGGGGCCCGACGCCCGGGAGTGGATCCGGGTCGGGGAGGACCCGGGGAGCTATGCCGAAGCCATCGAATCGCTCTGGGTGTGCACCCCCGAGGATCGCGAGCGGCTCGAGCGCGCGCGCGAGTGGGTGAGGGCGCGATTCCGCTGGGAGGCGTTTGCCGACCGGTTGGGGACGCTTGTCCAAGCCTCGGCCGATCGGGTGGAGAGGGGACCCCGGCACGCTCGCAACCAGGAGCTTCCCGCACCACGTCCCTGAGCGCGGCCGGCACGGCGCCCACGCGGCGGCGGTCGAGGCCACGCGTGACGTGCCAGGGTCGAGGATGCCTGGACGCTGCCGTCCGGCGCGTCTAGTATCGCCCGTGGATGCGCTGGCTCCTGCCCTACAAGTACAAGGAGATCCGCAGGCGCTACGGAGAGCGTCCCTTCACCGTGCTCGACGTGGGTGCGGGGAACCACTCGGCTTCAGCCACGAAGCGGTGGTTTCCGCGGTGCCGCTACGTGGGGGTGGACCGCGACCGCGGCTACAACAACGACGCCCGCGATTTCGCAGCGATGGACGGCTTCTTCGAGGTGGATCTCACCACCCTGGACTTCGAGATCATCCCCGACGACGCCTACGATGTGATCCTGATGGCCCACGTGATCGAGCACCTTCCCAACGGCGAAGAGGTCGTGCGCGGGCTGTTGCCCAAGCTCAGGAGCGGCGGGCTGATCTACCTCGAGTTCCCGGGAGAGCGCAGCCTGCGCCTGCCGTCCAAGCGCGGCACGCTGAACTTCCGGGACGATCCCACCCACGTTCGCGTCTACTCCGCTCGACAGGTCGCCGGCCTGCTCGAGTCGCTGGGCGTGGAGGTGATTCGTGCGGGGTCGCGGCGGGATCCCCTGCGCGCGCTGCTCACCCCGTTGCTGGCGCTGCGGGCCAAGCTGAAGTACGGCTACGTTCCCGGCGGCGTGTTCTGGGATCTGCTCGGCTTCGCCGAGGTGGTCATCGGGGTCAAGGGGCGCGGCGTTCCGCCGGCAAGCGACCCGCTCGCTCTTCCGGCCTGACGAAGGCGCCGACGCGGCCGCGAGCGCCTCCAAGCAGTGCGGATCGGGCTACCGTCCGATTGCGCACCGCTCAGCCGGGCTCCGATCCGCGCCGGCCCGCGTGCGCTCCCGACGCGGCCCACCTGCCTCGTGCCAGCGCCGCCACCATCACGAACGGCACCAGCAGCAGCACCGGCAGGCGCCTCACGCTGAACCCCCACTTGGCCCACACCGGCAGGAAGGCGAGCCCCGCCACCACGACCAGCGCGATCGCCGCGTCGGTGGCCCCGAACGCCGCCGCGCCGCCGGCCCCGGCCAGCGCCACCACGCAGGTCGCCGAGGCGCGGGGGATCGGCCGGCGCAGTCGGTAGGGCCCCAGCCGGTGCACCTCGATGCGCTCGCGGAAGTGCCGGGGATGCCGCTTGGCCAGGCGCGCATCCATCTGATAGCGCCGTGCCCAGCGCAGCGGATCCGCGTAGCGCAGGTGCTCTCGGGGGTGGACCACCCGCGCCCCGGGTTCCCGCTCGATGCGCGCGCCGGACTCCTCCAGGGTGAAGCCGAAATCCGAGTCCTCGCGAAAGTAGACCCCGGTGCGCGGGTCGTAGTAGGCCTCGTCGTAGCCGCCCAGCCTCGCGAACAGGCTGCGCCGCACGAAGAGGTTGGTGGGCAGGTAGAGCGGAGGGTCGCCGGGCTTGAGGTCGGCTGTGCGCTGGTCGGGCTTCACCGTGGCGCCCTCCAGCACATCAATCCCGGCGTCTGTCTGCAGCCGGGCGGCGGCGCGCGCCAGCCAGTCGGGGTCGGGGATGACGTCGTCCTCGGTGAAGGCGAGGAACTCCCCCTTGGCGAGCGCCGCGCCGCGATTCCGCGCCGCGCCGGGGCCGCCGCGCGCTTCCAGCTCCACCACCCGCGCGGCCACCTCCTGCGCGATCCCCGCCGCGCCCGGGGGAAGCTTCACCCCGTCCAGCGCGAGGATCGCCTCGAACCGTGCCCGCTCGTAGGTCTGGGCGGCCAGCGCCTCGAGCAGCGCGGCCAGATGGGTCGGGTCCCCGCGGGAGGGGACGATCACCGAGAGGAACGGGGAGCTCAAGCGATCACCCGCGATCTCGGACCAAGCCTTCCAACCGAAGCCCGGCGCGCGTCATGAGGCCCGCGCAATCTCGGCCGGTCCGGCCGCGAAGTCAAGGCGCCGGGCGCGGCCCCACCGCCCCGCGTTGCCACTGCCCCGACCGCCCGCTATGTTCCACGCGTCCATGCTCGCCCGCCATCGCCAGCTCTTCGCCAGCGTCGTCTTCGCGCTGGACGGCCTGATCGTTGCGGCCTCCTGGCTGGGCGCCTACTGGCTGCGCTTCCACGCCCTCGGCCTGCCCACCCCCCTGGGGGTGCCGCCGCTTTCCTTCTACCTCTGGTTCGGCGTGGTGGTCACCTTGAGCGCGCTGCTGGTGTTCAACTCCCTGCGGCTCTACCGCTCGGCGCGCACCGCGCGCTTCTCCCAGGAGCTGATCGCCCTGGTCCAGGGCGTCGCCCTGGTCACCGCCCTGGCGGCGCTGGCGTCGTACTTCACCCGCGGCGAGCTGTCGCGCTCCATGCTGGCGATGTTCGCGGTGGTGGCCACGGCCCTCCTGTGCGGCGGCCGCGTCCTCATCCGCTCGCTGCTGCGGCACCTGCGCAGGCAGGGCCGCAACCTGCGCCACGTCCTGATCGTGGGGACCGGGGAGTCGGCCGCGGAGCTGGCGCGCAAGGCCCGGGCGCGGCCGGAGCTGGGGCTGGCGCTGGTGGGCTTCGCGGCCGCCGGGGCGACCGCTGGCGCCCGGGAGATCGAGGGCATCCCGGTCATCGGCACGGTCGCCGACCTGCCGGGCCTGGTGGAGCGCACCGGCGCCGACCTGGTCTACCTGGCGCTGGCGCGCGCCGAGTACCAGGCGGAGCAGGAGGCGCTGGAGCGGTTGAGCGACTCCACCGCGGCGGTCCGGCTGGTCCCCGACCTGGCGCGCGCCTTCACGCTGAACGCGGGCGTCGAGGACTTCGACGGCACGCCCGTGGTGCTGGTCACCGAGAGCCCGGCGCAGAGCTGGAACATGGTCCTGAAGCGCGCCTTCGACCTGGCGTTCGCGGCCGTGGGGCTCCTGCTCCTGTGGCCGGTGATGCTGCTGGTCGGGCTCTGGGTGAAGCTGGACTCCCCGGGCCCCGCGCTCTACGCGCAGGAGCGCGTGGGGCTCAACGGCCGGCGCTTCCGCATGCTCAAGTTCCGCACCATGCGGGCGGACGCCGAGGCGCGGGGCGCGGGGTGGACCCGCCCGGGCGATCCGCGGCGCACGCGCGCCGGCGCCGTGCTGCGGCGGCTCTCGCTCGACGAGCTTCCCCAGCTGTGGAACGTGCTGCTCGGCCACATGAGCCTGGTGGGGCCGCGGCCCGAACGGCCCATCTACGTGGACCGATTCCGCGCCGCCATCCCGCGCTACATGCTGCGGCATCACGTCAAGTCGGGCATCACGGGCTGGGCCCAGGTTAACGGGCTGCGCGGGGACACGCCGCTCGACCGGCGCATCGAATACGACCTCTACTACATCCGCAACTGGTCGCTGGGCTTCGATCTCAAGATCCTCCTCCTCACCCTGCTGCGCGTGTTCCGCGACGCCAGCGCCCACTAGGGTTCCTCGCGCCGTGTGCGGCATCGCCGGCGTCTACGCCCTGACCGACCGGCCTCCCGACCCCCACTGGGGGCCGCTGCTCGCCGGCGCCCTCAAGCATCGAGGCCCGGACGGGGACGGCGTCTATGTGGATGGGCGGGTGGTGCTCGCCCACACCCGGCTCGCCATCATTGACACCAGCGATGCGGGGCTGCAGCCCATGCGCTCGGGGGACGGCCGGCTGGTCATCGTGCAGAACGGAGAGATCTACAACTACCGCGAGCTGCGGGCCGAGCTGGCGCGGGCGGGGGTGCGCTTCCGCACCGCCTCGGACACCGAAGTGCTGCTCGAGGCCCTGGCCCTCCGGCGCCTGGAGGCGCTGCCCGCGCTGCGCGGCATGTTCGCCTTCGGCCTCTACGACCGAGCGAGCGGCGAGCTGCTCCTGGCTCGCGACCGGCTGGGCAAGAAGCCCGTGGTCTACGCGCTCACGCCCGAGTACCTGGCCTTCGCCTCGGAGGCCCAGGCCCTGCTCCGCCTGCCCTTCGTTCGCACCCGGCTCGACCGGGCCTCGCTGCCGCACTACCTGCGCTTCCTCTACGTTCCCTCGCCCCACACCCTGCTCGAGGGGGTGCGCAAGCTGGAGCCCGCCACCACCCTGCGCGTCTCGCCGCGCCGGCCCGAGCCGGTGCGGGAGCGCTACTGGAAGCTGCCGGAGCCCGACCCCGCGCGGCGCGCGGACGAGGGCTGGCTCGAGCAGCTCGACGCCGGGCTGCTCGACGCCACGCGGCTGCGCACGGTGAGCGACGTGCCGATCGGCGTGTTCCTGAGCGGCGGCATGGACTCCAACCTGGTGCTCGCCTACCTGAAGCGCGCGGGGCACCGGCCGATCCGCAGCTTCACCATCGGATTCGCCGGGCTCGACGACGAGCGCGCGGTGGCGCGGGCGGGGGCGAAGGCGAACTCGGACCAGCACACCGAGCTGGTGGTCACGCCCGACTTCGAGCGCGAGATCCCCGCGGCGCTGCGTCGCTTCGGCGAGCCGCTGGGCGACAGCGCGGCGGTGACCACCTACCTCATGGCCCG
>JBBIHL010000006.1:0-18685 GCA_037447075.1 Candidatus Eiseniibacteriota bacterium
GATCGAGTTCGACTACTGCTGCGTTCACGCCGCGCGGACGTACCGGGAGCTCGGCTTCGAGACGGTGATGGTCAACTGCAACCCGGAGACGGTCTCCACCGACTACGACACCAGCGACCGGCTCTACTTCGAGCCGCTCACCCTGGAAGACGTGCTGGAGATCTACGAGCGCGAGAAGCCCGAGGGCGTCATCGTGCAGTTCGGCGGCCAGACGCCCCTGAACCTCACGCTGCCACTGCACCAGGCCGGGGTGCCGATCCTGGGCACGCCGGCGGACTCGGTGGACCTGGCCGAGGACCGCGAGCGCTTCGTGGACTTCCTGGACGCGCTGGGCATCGCCCACCCCGCCCACGCCATCGCGCGCAGCGTCGAGGAGGCGGGCGCGGCGGGCGGGCGGCTGGGGTTCCCGCTGCTGGTGCGGCCCTCGTTCGTGCTGGGCGGGCGCGGGATGGCCATCGTCTACGACGCCGAGGAGCTGCACCGCTACATGACCGCGGCGCTCGAGCGCGCCCCCGAAGGGGCCATCCTGATCGACAAGTACCTGGAGGACGCCTTCGAGGTGGACGTGGACGCCCTGGCCGACGGGCGCGACTGCGTGGTGGCCGGCATCATGCAGCACATCGAGGAGGCCGGCGTGCACAGCGGGGACTCCAGCTGCGTGCTGCCCACCTACCGCATCGCCGAGCGGCACCTGAACGAGATCCGCGAGACCACCCGCGCCATGGCGCGCGCGCTCAAGGTGGTCGGGCTCATGAACGTGCAGTTCGCGATCGCCGCCGGCAAGGTATACGTGCTCGAGGTGAATCCACGCGCCTCGCGCACCGTGCCCTACGTGGCCAAGGCGACCGGGGTGCCGCTGGTGAAGGTCGCCACCCGGCTCATGCTGGGGAAGACCCTGCGCGAGCTGGGCTACACGCAGGACCTGACCGTGAACCGCTACTACGTGAAGGCCCCGGTGTTCCCCTTCGTCAAGTTCCCCGGCGTGGATCCCAAGCTCTCGCCCGAGATGCGCTCCACCGGCGAGGTGATGGGCGTGGCGCGCGAGTTTGGCATGGCGTTCTACAAGGCCCAGCTCGCGGCCGGCGTGCGCCTGCCCATGAGCGGCACCGCGCTCATCACCGTGAACCACCGGGACCGGCAGGCCGTGATCCCCACCGCCAGGCGCCTGGCGGCGCTGGGCTTCAAGCTGGCGGCCACCAGCGGCACCGCCAAGGGCCTGCGCGGCGCCGGGCTCAAGGTGAGCCAGGGGCGGCCCAACAGCGTGGACGAGGTGAAGAGCGGGCAGGTGGCGCTGGTGATCAACACGCCGCTCGGGGCCGACGCCTACCGGGACGGCTGGGCGCTGCGCACCGCGGCGGTGCAGCACAACGTGCCCTGCATCACGACGCTCTCCGGCGCCGCCGCCGCCGCCGAGGCCATCGAGGCGCTGCGCCGCAACGGCGGCCCCGAGGTGACGAGCCTGCAGGAGCTGCACGCGGAGAAGGTGGCGGTGGGGTAGGGGCGATGCGCACGATCCTCGCCGGCATGCTGCTCGGGCTCTCCGCCGCGGCCGTGGCGCACGCCGCCTCGACCGACCGCGAGGCCCAGCGCCTCGCCGATGCGCGCGAGGCCTTCCGGGAGATCCTGGCCGTCGAGGACGCCCAGGTCCCCAAGCAGCTGCTCGACGGCTGCCGCTGCGTGGCCGTGTTCCCCGGGGTCGTCAAGGGCGCGATCGGGTGGGGGGCGCGGCACGGGCGCGGCGTCATCAGCTGCCGGCAGGGCAGGGGCTGGAGCCCGCCCTCGTTCCTGACCATCACCGGCGGGAGCGTGGGCTTCCAGCTGGGGATCGAGAAGACCGACCTGGTGCTGTTCGTGATGAACGAGAAGGGCGCGCGCTCGCTGGTGCAGGACGAGTTCACCCTGGGCGCCAAGGGCGCGGTTGCCGCGGGGCCCCTGGGGCGCAGCGCCGAGGGCGCCACCGACGTCAAGCTGGACGCGGAGATCTACTCCTACGCCCGCTCCAAGGGGCTCTTTGCCGGGCTCTCGCTGGAGGGTGCCCGGGTGAACGGCGACCGAAAGGCGATCAAGAGCTTCTACGGGGCAGCGCTGGAGCCCAAGGCGATCCTCTTCGAGGGCAAGGCGCCGCGCGTGCCCGTGGCGGCCAAGGCGTTCCTGGACGCGCTCCCCTAGCTAGGGATTCGAGGCGCCGGCCGTGATCGTGGTCAAGTTCGGCGGGACCTCGGTGGGCGTCCCCGAGAACTTCCTTGCGGCCACGGCCCTGGTGGCGCAGCGCCTGGAGCGCGACCCGGTGGTGGTGGTGAGCGCGCTCGCGGGCGTGACCAACCTGCTGGCGGACTATTGCCGCCACCCGGAAGCGCGCGAGGCGCTGGCCGCGCGGCTGGTGGAGCGGCACGCCGGCTTCGCGCGGGAAGTGGGGCTGAGCCCGGACTCCGTTTCGCCGATCTTCGACGCCTGGTACGAGGAAGCCGAGCGTTGGACCCACCATGGACACGTGATCTCCTCGGAGCATCGCGACCGCGTGCTCTCCTTCGGCGAGCGGCTCGCGGCGCCCCTGTTCGCGGCCGGCCTCGGCGCCCGGGGCGCCGAGGCGACCGCGTGGACGGCCGGCGAGGCGGGGCTCCTCACCGACGACCACTTCGGCGCGGCGCACCCGCTCCCCGAAGCCTACCCGCGGCTGCGCGCCTCGCTGGGCTCGCGGCCGCCCGTGCCCGTGGTCACGGGCTTCCTGGGCCAGACGGCGGACGGGCGCGTCACCACCCTGGGGCGCGGCGGCTCGGACTACAGCGCGGCCCTGATCGGTGCCGCGCTCGGGGCCGAGGAGATCGAGATCTGGACCGACACCAGCGGCATGCTGTCGGCCGACCCCCGCATCGTGCCCGAGGCGCGGGTGGTGCCCCGGCTCTCCTTCGCCGAGGCCAGCGAGCTGGCCTACTTCGGGGCCAAGGTGTTGCATCCGAAGACCCTGCTGCCCGCGATGGAGCGGCAGATCCCGGTGCGCGTCCTCAACACCGGGCGGCCCGAGGATGCGGGCTCGTTCGTCACGCCCCTGGGCGAGCCGGACGGCTCGACTTGGCGCGTGAAGTCCATCGCCTGCAAGAAGGGGATCACCGCGGTCACGATCGTCTCGACCCGCATGCTCCTGGCCCACGGTTTCCTGGCGCGGGTCTTCGGGGTCTTCGGCCGCCACCGCGTGGTGGTGGACCTGGTGACCACCTCCGAGGTCTCGATCTCGGTCACGGTGGACGACGATTCCACGCTGGAGGCGGCGCTCGCCGACCTGGAAGGCATCGGCCAGGTGGAGGTGAAGCGCAGGCTCGCGGTGGTGGCGGTGGTGGGGGAGGGAGCGCCCCAGCGCGTGGGGCTCGCGGGCCACGTCTTCACCCTGCTGGGCGGCGTCGGCATCCCGATCGAGATGATCTCCCAGGGAGCGTCGCGCGTGAACCTGTCCTTCGTGGTGCGCGAGGAGGACGCCGACAAGGCCGTGCGCCTGCTGCACCGCGGGCTGGGGCTGGACGTGGAGGTGGGGGCCGGCGCCCGCGCTGCCACCGAGGTGTCGGCGTGAATGGGGCTCCTGGCCCCGCAGAGCGAGCGGGTGAGCGAGCCCTCTTGCAGGCGAGCTTTCCGACGAGCATTCTCTATTGTCGCTTCTTGAACTCGTCCCTTCGTGAGGCTCGAGTGTCCACCACCCACAAGCCCCCGGTCGGTCGCCCCCGCCCCACCCATGGAGGTCCGCCATGATCAAGCTGCAGGATCAACCCACACGGATTCGTGCCGGAACGCGCATCGCTCCAGGACCGACGCGGCGGGGCCAGGTGCCCGATCGCCCAGAGCGTCGCGCCGCCGGTCCGGGCCGCATCGTCCCCCGCCCGGACTACCTGCCCGGGCAGATCATCCTGCGCGTCCGCGAGGCTGCGGTGCGCGCGAGCTTCAGCGTCGCCCGCCCATCGCTCAGGAGCGCCGAGGCGAGCGACGTGCCCCGCGAGGTGTCCGACGCGCTCGATGCCCTGCGTCGCAATGCCGGACTGAAGGACGTGCGCCCCATCTTCGCCCGCCGGCGCACGGAGCTGGCCGGACTTTCCGCCGCTCCCGGCGTGCGGCACCGCATGGCGGTCCGGTTCAGCGTCGCCGACACCGAAGAAGCGGACCTCGCCGGGATCGTGATGGCCCGGCTGGACGAGCGGAAGCTCTCGCCCTCGCTGCTCCGGCAGCTCGGGGACTCCAAGGTCTTCGAGTATGTCGAGCGCATGCCGGCTCGCTGGCTTGCCGAGCAGCCCGCCGCGACGAGCAGGGCGGCGGACCCCAAGCAGAACCTGCAGTGGGGCCTGCGCGCCATCCGCTGGTTCGATGCGCCACACGCCGACGCCTCACAGGTCAAGGTCGGGGTGCTCGACACCGGCGTGGACCAGGGTCATCCCGACCTCAAGGGGGTGGTCGCCGAATACCATCACGAGGGGCTCAAGGCCGAAGACGTGATCGGCCACGGCACGCACGTCTCGGGGATCATCGCGGCGCTCACGAACAACGGCGTCGGCATCTCGGGGATCGCCGGCTGCAGGCTCGCCGTGTGGAAGATCTTCGACGATGAGCCCAGCTCGGACGGCGAGTTCTATGTGGACGGCGAACGCTACTTCCGGGCGCTGAACGCCCTCCACGCGTCGGGCGTCACGATCGTGAACCTCAGCATCGGCGGCAGCGGGACCTCACGGACCGAGGAGCTGCTGTTCCAGCGTCTCATTCGCCGCGGACTGCTCGTGGTCGCGGCCATGGGAAACGAATACCAGCAGGGGAACCCGAAGGAATACCCGGCCGCGCACAAGGACGTGCTGGCGGTGGGAGCCGTCAACGAGGCGTCGAGGCGGGCGGCGTTCTCCAACACGGGGTCGCACATCGCCCTGGTGGCCCCGGGGACGAACATCCTCTCGACGCTGCCCTGGAGGAAGTCCCCGTACCGCGACGAATCGAGGTACGCGGCGTGGAGCGGCACCTCCATGGCCACGCCCCACGCGACCGGGGCGGCCGCCCTGCTGGCGGCGGTGAGGCCGGAGCTGGATCGCGGCGGCCTCACGCGCCGGCTGCGCGACACGGCGTCACGCGTGTCGGCCATGGGAGAGCGGGAGTTCACGTCGGAGTATGGATCCGGCTTGTTGAATCTCCAGAAGGCGCTATCCTGAGGCGCGCAACGGAATCGTCCGATGAAGCTCAACTTCAAGTTCCGCGAAGCCTCGTCGCCAGCGGCACGGGAGCAGGTCGTCCGGGCCCTGAAGCGGCGCGGGGCCTCCGCGGTCCGCCGGCTGTTCCCGGACGAGCAGGATGAGGAGCTCGCCTCGATCTACGTGGTGGAGTGCGACGGCGAGGCCACCGGCCGCGACCTGCTCAAGTACCTGAACGCCGCCAGGGCCGTCGAGTACGCGGAAGGCCCGCTCGTCAGGAAGCTGCAGCGCCCCGCCTGATCGGCGCAGGGAGCGCGGGCCGTCGCCGGCGCCGCGCTCCCTCGGGAGAGCGCCCCGGAGCCCGGGCCGCTGGCGCCTCGGCACCGGCCGGGGTCCATCCCGCCAAGCCTCTTGTCCTGGCCCCGGCCCGGCGGGATAATCGGTGATGAGCGCCGGCCCCCACGGCGCTCCTCCGGAGGCCGCCAGTGCACATTCCCCGCCTGGCCATTGCGTGCTCGCTGGCCGCGGGCGTCCTGCTCGCCGGGGCCGCGCACGCCGCACCCGCCCCGAAGAAGCCGGGCCCGGCCGCCACCTTCCCCCACACGGGTTCCGTCCGCCTCCCGCCCGGGGCGCAGGGCGCCGCCGCCGGCCTGGCCTTCCAGCCGGGCCTGCGCTTCGTCCCCGCCAGCCCCGAGACCGCCTTCTGGCTGCCGGGTGATTCCGCGCGCGTCCTGGGCGTGCAGGTCACCGACCCCAAGGGGCAGCCCTTGAAGGGCTCCGGCGGCCAGCCGCTTCCGTTCCCGGTGCGTTTCTCGCTCGACGAGCGCCCCGCCGGCTCCACCGGTGCCTACCTCTCCGACGGCCCGATCACGGACCCCAGCGAGCTGGTGGTGCTCACGTCGGCGAGCGGTGCCGCCTCGGTCACCCTTCACCGCGGCAGCGGCGCGGGCCTCTACCGGGTGACCGCGAACCTGCCGGCGGAGTTCACCGCGCCTCGCCGGGGGGTGGCGCGGGACCTGGCGTTCCTCACCCTCACCTCCGGCGTGCCGGCGGGCCTCACCAACCTCGTGATCGGGCGCGACCATCGCGCGGATGGGCAGGACTCCGCCCTGGTCGAGGTGACGGCGCTCGACGTCCAGGATTCGCCGCTCGACGACGCCCCGCTGTGGTCCATCCTGCGCAGCGAGAACGACGCGGTCGCCACGCCCATGCAGCCGCTGGGGCTGGGGCGCTACCGCGGCCGCGTGGCGTCCCACCATGCGGGGCTGCACGGCGTGGAGGTCTTCGACCCACGCACCGGCTTCGCCGTGCTGGACACCACCCGCTTCGGGCCCCTGGGGGCCGCGGCCATCGAGCTGGTGACCGAAAGCGACCTCGCGCGCGACGAGGACGCCCGCTCCATCGTGCTCTCGGCCACCGTGACCGACAGCGGGGGGAACCTCCTGGATGCCGCCGGCCGCGTGGTGACGTTCACCACCGACCTGGGCGTGGTCATGCCGCAGCCGGACGACCCGGCGCAGCCCTGGGCGCACCTCGCCCGGCTCACCAGCACCGACCTGGGCACCGCGCGCGTGGTCGCGGAGGACCAGCTCTCGGGGCTCAAGGACACGCTCGACGTGCTGCTGCCCGCCGTCTCGCTGGGCCGCGGCCTCACCCCGGTGCTCACGCACCGCGGCGCGGACGCGCCCACGCGGTTCACGCTGCCGCTGCGCGTCTACGCGCAGCCTCCGCTGGGGCTCCTGTCGGCGCAGATCCAGGTGCGTTTTCCGCCCAACCTCGCCCGCTTCGTGGGCTTCGAGGACGCGGACCGCAACGACCCGTTCGTCTCCCAGGTCAGCCCCGGCGCGCCGGGCGAGCTCACGGTGGTCACGCAGACCATCGACCGGCCGCCCATGGGGGAGGCCGACCTGCTGCTCTGCCACTTCGAGTGCGACGAGCCCGGGATGACCGACCTCACCTTCAGCACGGTCGTGCTCAACGGCATCTTCCCGTCGGGGCCTGCCACGGCAGGCGGGATCCAGCTCCCCACGGCGCCGCGGGAGGAAGTGAGCGTGCTGCAGAAGGACTACACCAAGCGGATCTGCATCAACATCATCTACTCGTCCGGCTGCGGCGACGACTTCGAGAAGAAGATGGAGAAGGCGGTCGAGGAGCTGCAGAAGGCGCTCAACAAGGGCTGCTGCACCATCAAGATCGACAAGCCCACCTTCTGCAAGGTGAAGAACCTGGGCGACGCGACGGAGTCCTGGTTCATGCCGGAGGGCGGCACCGGCCCCGGGCGCGAGACGCGGCTCTCCGGGAACAGCCTGAAGATGATCCAGAGCACCAAGGATTGCCGGAAGAAGGAGTGCGTCAACTTCTACGTGCCGCTGGTCATCCACACGGCTCCGCCCCCGCCCGGGCGGGGACAGGGGCCGCGCCCCATCCCGGGGCTGGGCGGCGAGCTGGGCGAAGCCGACGTGCCCAACAGCTTCGACGACAACTGCAACAAGCTCGAGGGCTCGATCAAGGACCACGACGGCAAGGCCGTGCCGGGCGCCACCGCCAAGGACCTCTCGTCCGCGTTCATGCTGTGCCGGTCCAGCCTGGGCGGCGCGCTGGACCAGGAGACCCTGAACCACGTCTTCGTGCACGAGTTCGGCCACATGATGGGCCTGCCGCACTACAAGAAGAAGGAAGGCGCCAAGGAGAACGCCATGGGTCACGGCAAGGGAACCTGCTTCGACGCCGAGCAATGCCTATGCATCATGAAGGACATCAACGGATTCTGCCTGGACCTGTGAAGCCGGCGGAGGCGAAACGGCCGCGCCGGGCCCACGTGGCCTGCCCGGCCCTCGCCCTGGTCCTCGCGGCGTGCGCGGGCCGGGCGCGGGCGGCCGAGATCATCGCCGTGCCCGGAGCCACCGGCCAGCCCATCCAGGTCGCGGTCCAGAACCCCAGCTCCTTCGTGTGGCTGCACGGCGTCGCCGTGGCCCCGGTGGACGTGCCGGGCTTCATCCTCAACCTCTTCCCTTCGAGCGCCGCCACCACGCCCGCCGACCTCGCGCCCCTGGGCTCGGGGACGGCGGTATTCACCTTCGACGTGGATGCCGCGGCGCCCGTCGGGACTCTGGACACGCTGGTGTTCCGCGCCACCACGACCAGCGGCGACACGGCCGAGCTCGCGGTGGGCGTCGTGGTCGGCGCGCTCGCCCCGGCGGCCCCGGCACCCTTCGCCACCGACTTCGAGGCCGGCCCGGCCGGCTTCCTGGGCATCGCCGGCTGGCAGTGGGGCGTGCCGTCGAGCGGGCCCGGGGCCGCGGCGTCGGGCAGCTACGCCTGGGCCACCAACCTGGCCGGCGACTACGGCAACCTCGCGCAGGATCTGCTCTACCTGGTGCCCGTGGATCTGGCCGGGACCGTGGCGCCGCGGCTGCGCTTCAACCACTGGTACGACATGGAGTGGAGCTACGACGGCGGACTGGTCCTGGCCTCGCTCGACAGCGGCGCCACCTTCGTGGACCTGGAACCCGTGGGGGGGTATCCCGGAGCGGTGGGGGAGACGTCCGCCTTCACCGGCCTTTCCGATCCGGGCTCGAGCTACCGGACCGCGGCGTTCCATCTGGGCGGCTACGCCGGACAGACCGTGGTGCTTCGGCTGGTCCTGGCGAGCGACGGGTCCCTCACGCGGCCGGGCTGGTACGTGGACGACGTCTCGATCGCCGAGGGTCCGGCCGTGGATGCCCTCGCCGGACCGCTCGCCTCCCCGGCGGCCGTCGAGATCCCCTGGGGCGCCAACCTGCCGGTGCAGGGAGACGTGACCAACCTGGGCGCCGCCACGTTCAGCTGCCTGGTGCGCGCCGAGGTGGACACGACCGGAGACCCGGCCGGCTCCGCCGCCGCATTCCGCGACTCGATGAACGTGGGCCCGCTGGCGCCGGGGGCCACGGGGAACGTCTCGTTCGCCGTGCCCTTCGGCTCCCTGGGATTCAGGCCCTACGTCGCACGCCTGGTTGCGGTCGCTGCCGGAGACGCCGACGCTGCCAACGACACCGCCGCGGCGACGTTCACGCCGCTGCCCGTCGCCGTCCCCCCCGTGCACGACTCGTTCGAGGGCACGGTCTCGCAGGGCGCCGCGACGGGAGCGTGGGCGCGCGGCGTTCCCGGCGGGGGACCGGGAGCGGCCTTCGAGGGTTCGCAATGCTGGGGGGCGCCCCTGGGGGGTGGGTACCCGGGCGACCACACCGCCCATCTCTACCTGGGCGCGTTCGACCTGACGGCGCTCGCCTCGCCGGTGCTGCGCTTCCGCCACTGGTTCGACCTGGAGGCCGGCTTCGACGGCGCCCGGCTGGCCGTCTCCACCGACGGCTCGCTGTGGACCGTGCTGCGCCCGCGCGAGGGCTACAGTGCCCCCGCCGCCGTCTTCGGCGGAGACTCGGCCTGGACCGGGGCGAGTGCGGGCTGGCTCCCCGCCACCTTCGACCTCGGGGCCTACGCCGGCGCCGCGCGGCTGGTGGCCCGCCTCACCTTGCAGAGCGACGCGTCCGGCCCGCGCCCGGGGTGGTTCGTAGACAGCCTCCAGGTGGTGGCCGCCGGACCCACGGGCGTCGGCTCCTCGCCGCTCCCTGAACGGCTCGCGCTCTCGCCGCCGGCCCCTTCGCCCTCGACGGGGCCCATGGCGATGTGGCTCTCGCTGCCCGCGGCCGGGGAGGTGCGGCTCGAGGCGTTCGGCGTGGACGGGCGGCGGGTGGGGACACTGGTTCGCGGACCCCGCCCGGCCGGCCGCGAGCGGGTGACCTGGGATGCGCGCGACGGCCGCGGCGCGCGGCTGCCCAGCGGGATTTACCTGTTCCGCCTCACGGCCGGTGGCCAGAGCGTGGTGCGGCGCGCGGTCGTGATGCGGTGAGGGAAGCAGCTTGGGCGGCCGCCTTCCTCCTGGGTGGCCGCCGCCGTTGCAACCCCGAGCTCAACCGACGCCGCTACCTCCCTGCGCAGCGGGCGTGCCCCGCAGCCCCTTCCTTCAGGGGCAATAGGTCGTCACCTGCGGGGCCGCCGAGGTGGGGTCGTTGAAGATGTAGTCCAGCAGAGCCGAGCCGTCAGGGGGATTCACCATGCCGCTGCAGTTCAGGTCGGAACGACCGGCGGTGAGCGGGTAATTGAAGAGGTCGTAGAGCCAAAAAGAACGGTCGCTCGGGTCTATCCCATTCACGACGACCCCCGCCAGCCCTGCACCGTTCTCGTCGGGAGTCACGGCGTTGACGAATCCCAGGGGTACTCCGCAGGCCGAGACCGCCACCGTGCCGAAGGCACCAGGGCCAATCCCTCCGGCGACGAGGGAGTTGCGTCCCGCGCCGCGGACCAGGAACGTCACCGATCCTGCCGCATTGGTTTCGCGAGTGACGGTGGCGATCCCGGCAGCGCACACCACCGTGGTCCCCGCAGCCTGGAGGTCGGATGGAATCAGGTCGGGAATACCGCTGAAGTCCAGCGTGACGTCGGTCAGCGGGAGGGGGGCGCCGGCGACGGTGAGCAGCAGCAAGGTGAATGGCTGGTAGGCGGCGGTGAGCGCGTTCGCGTGGGCGTCCGACGGCCCCGGCAGCAGCATCACGCAGGCGGGGAACACGGCACCGCCTACCGGGGCTGGCGGCGGGCATGAGGCGGGACAAGGCACCGGCATGAGGACGAGGAGGGAGAGGGCGCCGAGGAAGGATCGCTTGCGGTTCATCACATGCCTCCATCGTTGCGCCGCCCGACGGAGGCCCTGGCATCCCTCTGCGATCGCGTCGAAGGACCACTGACTCGGTCCCCTGGCGCGGAGGCAGTGGCGACGCCGGGGTCTCCCTGGCGGCCCAGGGAAACCCACCACGCGGGAATCACGTCGAATCCATGTGGACGCGCCTTCCGGATGTCCTGTAGCTGGCCACCCGCGGGGTGGCCGATTCCCCATCGCTGAAGTCAGGACTCCCCGCGCCCGAGCATGAATGTCGCGAGATCGAGCGTATTCTAGCAGCCATCGGGCGGCGCGGCCACGGTCACGGGGGCGCGGAGCGCCCGCAGAACCGGCTGGGCCGACCGATCGAGCGCCGGGATCAGGGTCGGATAGGCAATGCTCGACGCCGCAAGAACGGTGTCCACCGGCGGATCCCTCCTGGTCATCGAGCATGCCCGCCGGTGACCGCCTCTCCGGCCTGGAGAACCTCGGTGAACGACCTGGCATGAGGCTCCCGTCTTGAGCCGATCCGTCAGGCGACGCCTGGTGTTCGCCGTACGATGGAAGTCGTCCTGGCGCCCGCCCCTCTGCAGCTCGGCTCGCTCCCGCCATCTCGTCAGGCCCACCGGACGGCTTGTCAGCCGGCATCCTGCACGATGAGTGGCCGCCACGATCGCCGCCCCGCCAATCGCGCGCCGCGCAACAGGTTCCATTAGCGTCCGAGCGGCCGCCGCCGCGCACAGCTCTTGCTTGGGTGGGGGAGTGGGCCGGTCCGCGCCGGGCGTTGCCGAGCGGCAATCTTCCTACCTCACTCGACCACGCCTGCCTGCGACGACGCAGCGCCCGCGTCGCGGCCGGCCCCATCGAGTTCGCGCGGGAGGCCCATGCCGATCCTTGATTCGCGCACCGGCGCCACCATCAAGGTCCTCGAGGGCGACGCTCTCCGGGACGCGGCCCGGCTCATGCGCGGCCACGCGCTCACCGCCCTCTACCTGGCCGGCTCCGGCCACGCCGGCGGCACCCTCTCGGTGATGGACGTCGCCGCCGCGCTCTACCTCAACGTGCTCCGTCACGACCCGCGCATCCCCGACTGGCCCGACCGCGACCGGGTGATCTGGTCCGCGGGGCACAAGGCGCCCGCCCTCTACATCGCGCTGGGCAACAGCGGCTACTTCGACATCCACGAGGTCGGCACGCTGCGCCGGCTGGGCAGCCCCTTCCAGGGGCATCCGCACCACGTGCACCTGCCGGGCGTGGAGTTCTCCACCGGATCGCTGGGGCAGGGGCTCTCGATCGCCGTGGGGCAGGCGCTGGCGGCCCGGCTCACCGGCAAGGCGTACCGCGTCTTCTGCATCCTGGGCGACGGGGAGCACCAGGAGGGCCAGGTGTGGGAGGCCGCGATGGAGGCCGGACACTACCGGCTGGGCGGCCTGGTGGCGGTGGTGGACATGAACGGGCTGCAGATCGACGGGCGGGTGTGCGAGGTGATGGAGGTGCAGCCGCTCGCGGACAAGTACCGCGCCTTCGGCTGGGACGCGGTCGAGTGCGACGGCCATGACCTGGACGCCCTGGTCCGCTCGCTGAGTCGGGCGGCCGACTCGCGCGACCGGCCGGTCGCGGTGCTCTGCCGCACCGTGAAGGGCAAGGGCGTGGACTTCATGGAGAACGTGGCGGGCTGGCACGGCAAGGCGCCGGGCGCCGAGGAGTACGCGGCGGCCATGAAGCAGCTGGGGCTGGACGGCGAGGTGGACGTGCACGAGTTCACGCAGCGCGCCACCCGCCACCAGGCCCGGGCCTCGGCCGAGCTGCGCGAGAGCGTGCCCGGCTACGCCCGCGACTACTTCTGGAATCGCGGCGCCCACATGCGCGTGGAGATGGAGGCGACCCGGCTGGGCTTCGGCCGCGCCCTGGACCAGCGCGGGGACGACCCGCGCGTCGTGTGCCTGGGCGAGGACATCTCCGGCTCGATCGCCATCGCCGAGTTCTACAAGAACCACCCCGAGCGCAAGCGCCGCTTCCTCTCGATCGGCATCGCCGAGCAGAGCGCCACCAACGTGGCGGCGGGGCTCGCCAAGGAGGGCCTGCTGCCGGTGATCGGCAGCTACGGCGTGTTCGCCGCCGGCCGCGCCCTGGACCAGCTGCGCACCACGGTCTGCTACGGCGGCTTCAACGTGCTGGTGGCCGGCGCCCACGGCGGCGTCTCGGTGGGCCCCGACGGCGCCACCCACCAGGCGCTGGAGGACCTCTTCCAGGTGTGCGGCCTGCCGGGGATGACGGTGGAGGTGCCCTGCGACGCCCGCGAAACCCAGCGCGCCACGGAGACGCTGCTGTTCGAGGTGCGCGGCCCCAAGTTCCTGCGCTTCGCCCGCGAGGCCACGCCCATCGTGACCAGCGAGCGGACGCCCTTCCGCCTGGGCCAGGCCAACGTGATCCGGCTGCGGGGGGAGGCCGCGCAGTTCGCCGACGCGTTCGAGACCCGCCTGGCGCAGGACCACCGCAACGAGCGTGAGGACCTGGCCCTCCTGGCCTGCGGCCCCATGGTGCCGGAGGCCATGCGGGCGGCCTGGATCCTCAAGTCGGAGTACGGGCTGGAGACGCGCGTGCTCAACCTGCACACGGTGAAGCCCATGGACGAGCACGCGGTGGTGCGCGCCGCCCGCGAGACCGGCGTGCTGCTCACCGTCGAGGAGCACCAGACCGGGGGCTTCGGCCACCGGGTGCTGGCGGCGCTCGCGGCGGCGGGGGTGTCGAACTGCGCCCTGGACATGATCGGCGTGGACGACCGCTTCGGCGAATCGGGCGCGCCCTGGGAGCTGATCTTCAAGTTCGGCCTGAGCGCCGAGCACATCGCGTCCCGCGCCCGCGCGCTGTGGATGCGCCGCGTGGGGCCGATGTCGCTGGCCCACAGCGCGTAGGAGCCCATGCCATGCTGCCCATCTCGGAACGCACCCGCGGCCTCGGCACGGAGAACGCCTTCGTCGTGCTCAAGGAGGTGCTCGAGCGCATCGCGGCCGGGGCGGACATCAAGAACTTCTGCATCGGCCAGCCCGACTTCGTGACGCCGGACCACATCCGCCTGGCCGCCATGGACGCGCTCATCAAGGGCAAGACGGGCTACACGCCGAGCGCCGGCATTCCCGAGCTGCGGGCGGCGGTGGCCGACACCATGCGGCGCACGCGCCGGCTGGAGGCCACCCCCGACGACGTGGTGGTGGCGTGCGGCGCCAAGCCCTTCATCGGATACGTCATCCAGTGCGTGACCGACCCGGGAGCCGGCCACGAGGTGATCCTCCCGGTGCCGGGCTTCCCGATCTACGAGTCGCAGGTGCGCGCCCAGGGGGCGGTGCCGGTGCCGCTGCCCCTGCGCGAGCGCAACGACTACCGCCTGGACCCGCAGGAGCTGAAGCGCCTCATCACCCCGCGCACGCGGCTCCTCATCCTGAACTCGCCGCACAATCCCACGGGCTCGGTGCTCACGGGGGAGGACCTGGAGGCGATCGCCCGGGTGGTGGCGCCCTTCGAGGACCTGTGGCTCTACTCCGACGAACCCTACTCCACCCTGGTCTACGACCGGGAGTTCCGGAGCGTCGCCTCGGTCCCGGGCATGGCCGAGCGCACGGTGGTGGTGGATGGCGCCTCCAAGGCCTTCGCCATGCCGGGCTGGCGCATCGGCTACGCCGTGAACCGGCGGCTGGCGCCGATGCTGGCGCGCTGGGTGACCAACACCGAGTCCTGCGCCCCGCACGTGTGCCAGTGGGCCGTGGTCGAGGCGCTCACCGGCCCGCAGCAGGCGTCGCTGGCCATGCGCGAGGCGTTCCACCACCGGCGGGACCTGGTGGCGGCGGGGCTGAACGACGTGCCCGGGGTGCGCTGCGTGCGCCCGGCCGGCGCGTTCTATGCCTGGCCCAACGTGACCGAGCTGTGCCGCCGCGCGGGCGCGGAGGACTCCGAGGCGCTGCGCCGCCGCCTGCTGGACGAGGCGGGGGTGGCCCTGCTCTCCGACGTGCACTTCGGCCCGCGCATCCCGGGCGAGGGCGAGCACCTGCGGCTCTCCTTCGCGGCGTCGGTGGCGGAGCTGGAGGAGGGGCTGCGCCGCATCGGCCACTTCGCCCGCCACGCCAGCCCGCGGCACGCGGCGCCGGTGGGCGTCTAGGCGGGCCGGCACCCCCGCTCGAAGGAGGAGAGCCCGTGAAGGCCGTCTGGCTCTCGTTCGCCGGGGCGGCCCTGCTGCTGGCCGCAGGCGGGCTGGCCGCCCTGCGGGCGAAGGGCGGAGCGCGCGCCGGTCTTCCGGCGCGTGGGGTGGAACCTGCTCGCGCTGGCCGCGGCCACCGCGGTCTTTCCCGCGCTATTGCCCGTGGTGGGGCTGAAGCTCTGGGTGGCCGCCTACGTGGTCCTCGTGGCCACGCTGAGCAGCTGGATGACGGCCCGGGCCGTCAAGGAGGCCGGCTGCGCCGCCCGCTAGGCGCGGCCGGGAAGCGAGGCGACGTTCGGCGGGCTGGAGGGAGGTGGGCGATGCTCCTCGATGCGTTGCTGGATACGCTTCGGATCGGGTCGTCGCGCGGCCGCGTCGTGACGGGCGCCGCGCTTGCTGCGCTCTTCGTGAGCCTGGGGACGGTGGCGGCGCTGTGGCTGCTGCGCCTCACCGTTCATCCCGCGGTGCCCGCGGCGCTGGGCGCGGGCGCCGCCGCGGCCTACGGGGTGCGGGCCACGTTCGCCGGTCGCCCCAGGGGTTGAGCTCGAGCGCGACCTAGCGCACCAGCACCATCCTCCGGCTGCGCTCGAAGGGACCCGCGCGCAGCCGGTAGTAGTAGACGCCCGCGCCTACCGGCTGGCCGGACTCGTCGCGGCCGTCCCAGGCGACCTCGTGGCGGCCCGCCTCGCGCCCGCCGCGCTCCAGCGACCGCACGCGACGGCCCAGCAGGTCGTGGATCTCCAGCGAGACCGGGCCGGGCCGCGGCAGGTCGTAGCGCAGCGCGACGGGCGCCCGCGCGGGGTGGGGTCGCACCGCGTGCAACGCGAGCATCACCGGCTTGCCCGCCTCCACGCCAACCAGCGCCGGGTCGGCGATGTAGAAGTCGCCGTCGCTGACGTCCGCCCCGCCGTTGCCGGATGGGTCGTAGGCCACCACCTTGACGCGGCTGGTCGCGGAGAGCATCGAGGTGGGCACGGTCCAGTTGAGGGCTCCCGTGTTGGGGGCGGCGCCGGCGAGCGTGGTCTGGTAGGTGAGCCCGCCGTCGGTGGAGAGCAGCACCGTGACGCTGTCGATCCCCGCGGCGTCTCCGGCGCTCCAGGTGATGTCGTGGCTCTCCCCCAGGAACCACACCTCGCCGCCGTTGGGGGTGGCCACGGTGACGGCGGGCGCGGTCACGTCGGGCGAAGCCCGCCACATCCCGCGGCCGTGCGTGGCGGCCACCACGTGGTTGTTCACGGGATCCACCCCGATGTCGTAGACGGCGCAGTTGGGGAAGTTGGCGCTGGCCTTGACCCAGTGCCGGCCGAGGTTGGCCGAAACGTAGACGCCGAAGTCGGTGCCCAGGTAGAGCCGGGGATCGAGCGAGGTGCGGAAGTCCACGGCCAGCGACAGGGCGCGTACGCCGGCCGGTAGGTCGCCCGTGAGGTCGGTCCACGTCAGGCCGGCGTCGGTGGTCCGGAAGACGCGGCCTGCGCTCGAGCGGTCCGCGCACAGGTACGCCACCTGGGGATTCGCGGGGGAGACCACGACGTCCGGGATCGGGGCGACGGGCAGGCCGGCGTTGCGCAGCGTCCACTGCGAGGCGTTGGTGGTGTGGTAGACGCGCCCGTCGCTGCTGCCGGTGTAGATGGTATTCGAGGCCCCGGTCGCCACCGCGATGGCGCGCAGCACGCCGTTGCCCCCGGTGAGGTCGCCGCTCAAGGCGTTGCCCCAGGTGGCGCCGCCGTCCAGGCTGCGCCAGACCCGATAGGTGCCCGCCAGGAGGCGGTTGGCCACGTTCGGGTCCGTCACCAGCGGGCCGTTGCACCAGTCCGCCCGGTCCTCGGCCGCGCCCCACGGACCGGTGACCGAGCCGAGCAACGTGCCCTGGTAGAACTTGAAGAGCGGGTCCAGGAACACGTAGGTCGTGTAGTAGATGTCGGGGTTGTGCCACGCGTAGAGCGTGGGGCCGCCGTCTCCCGACATCACCTGCGACCACGACTCCAGGCCCCGGAACTCCAGCGTGCCGTTGTCCTGCGTGCCGCCCAGGACGCGGCTCGCGCTCGAGGGGTGGAGCCCGAGCGTGTAGAACTGGGTGACCCCGAGCCCGTGGTTGCGGTTGATCCAGCCCGTCCCCCCGTTGGTGGACTTCCACACGCCGCCGTCGTTCCCGAGCCACAGCGTGCCGTCCGGGCCGAACACCAGCACGTGCTGGTCCGGGTGCACCTGGCCGCCCGCGCCCGCCGTGATGTCGGTCCAGCTCGCGCCGCCGTCGGTGGTCTTGATCACGCCCCGCACGCTGGCGTTGTAGGGGAACACGCCGCCCGCGTAGCAGACGTTGGGGTTGGCCGGGTCCACCGCCAGGCAGTTGTCGTACCATCCCTGCGTCCCCAGGTAGTTGGGCGTGGCGGCGAGGAGCGCCCAGGTGGCCCCGCCGTCGGTGGTCCGGTACATGCCGAAGAGCGCGCCGTTGGGGGCGACGAAGCTGGCGTAGAGCACGAGCGGGTCGGAGGGCGCGAGGGCGAGGTTGATGCGCCGGTAGCCGCTTCCGGGCAGGCCGCCTCCGAGCCGGCTCCAGGTGGCCCCGCCGTCGGTGGTCTTGTGGACTCCGACCCCGTCCAACGATGTGTAGGCGACGCCCGGGTTCGCGGGGTCCTGGACCAGGTCGTTGGCCCAGCCCCCGAAGAGCCTCACGCTCCAGGTGGCGCCCGCGTCGGTGCTTCTCACCAGGCCCCGGTTGCTCGCCACCATGAGCACGTTGGGGTCGGCGGCGTTCACGCTCACTCGCGCGATGTAGCTGCCCACGCTGGCGGCCGACGCGATCTTCACCCACGTCGCGCCGCCGTCCGTGCTGCGGTAGAGGCCGTCGCCGTAGAAGCTGTCGCCGGAGTAGTGCTGCTCGCCGGTCCCGTAATAGACGACATCGGGGTTGGACGGGTCCAGGGCGAGCGCGCCGGAGGCCAGCGAGGAGAGCGCGTCGGTGAGCGGCGTCCAGCTCGCGCCGGAATCCGTGCTCTTCCACACGCCGCCCTGCGCCGCCGCCACGTAGACCGCGGCGGGGTCGCGCGGATCCACCACGATGGCCGACACGCGCCCCGCCGCCTCGCCCTGCGCCCAGTACTCGAACCCGATGGGGCGCGGGCCCAGCGGGAACCAGTCCAGCCCCGCGGGCGAGCCCACGAGCTCGACGGGCGAGAACCCGACGGGGACGGTCTCGAGGTGCATGGCCGCGCGCCGCTCGAGCTCGTGGATCTCCACCCGCTGCGGCGGCGGCTCGCGCTCCTCCGCGGGCTCCGGCGCGGCCCGAACGAAGCCCGGACCGGAGGCGACGGCGATCGTCATCCACGCAGCGAGCAGTGGGGCGAGGCGCATGGCAAGGCTCCGGGGAGAGGTGGACGCGCGCGGCCGCGGCGCAAAGAGCCTCAACGTTACCCTGTGGGGCGAGACGGCGGCAAGCGCGGCCGCGCGTGCAAGCGCGTGCATGCCCGATCCCGGTTGCCGCCGTTGCGCGGCGGAGGGCGCCTCCACTACAATGCTCTGCCGATCTGTGCGCCGGGAGCGACCCGGCGCGGGCGCGACTCCGGCCCTTGACCCGCGCGCAGCCCGTTGCCCTCGAAGCACCTCCGAGCGCGAGAGCCGTCCGAACCCATCCGGGAGCTTCCCAGGAACTCCATG
>JBBIHL010000007.1:0-18604 GCA_037447075.1 Candidatus Eiseniibacteriota bacterium
CGGCGCGCCCGGCGGGCGGGTCGTGCCTTGCGGCGGCAGCCCGGCGAGCGGGGTCAGATGAACAGCGTGGCGCGCGACACCAGCGCGTCGCCCAGGAAGGTCGCGACCCCCCCGCATTCCGGACCGGGCACCAGCTCCTCCGGCGCGATCCCCATGACGTCCCGCGACATCTCACAGGCCACGACGCGCACTCCCATCTCGCGCGCCAGGGCCATCAGGTCCTCCAGCGAGGAGACGTTCTTCTGCTGCATCATGGCGCGCAGCATCGCGGCGCCGGCGCCGAAGTAGTTCATCCTCGAGACCGGGAGCTGCCTGGTATTCCCGGGCGTCATCATCGCCATCATCTTCTCCATGATGCGCTTGCCCCGGAGCTTCCTCTTCCGTCGCAGCGCGGTGAGGCCCCAGAACGTGAAGAACATGCTGACCTGCTGCCCCATCGCGGCCGCGCCGGTCGCGATCACGAAGGCCGCCAGCACGCGGTCGAGATCGCCGGAGAAGACCACCATGGTAAGCCGGTCTTCGGGCATCCGCCCTTCCAGCTCGGACACGCGCCGCTCCAGGGCGGCGATGCGATCGTCGGGCTCCGCGCCGGCCTGCGTCGCGTGCATCGGTACCACAGGCTGCGTGCTCATGCTCCTCCCTTCAGCTCGTGCGCTTCACGTAGTGGACGTAGATCTCCCTGCCGTCCTTGTGCTCGGTCTCCTGTGCCACCAGCTCCAGGTTGCGCGCCGCCTTGGCCCAGCCCTGGAAGTCCTTCACCGAACCGCGATCGGTGGAGAGCACCTTGAGCACTCCCCCCGGCGCCAGACCGCCGAGCGCGGCGCGGGCCTTGACGATCGGCATGGGGCAGGCGAGCCCGCACGCGTCGAGCAGCAGGTCGAACTTGACGGCTTCCATGGTCGCCTCCTCCTGGGCCTCAAGCGGCCGGGTGCGCCAGCCCGCAGATGTTCTTTCCGGTCTCCAGCTCGAAGGCCTTGTCCTCGTCGGGCTCCACCAGGCCGGCGTTCACGCGCTTGATCTCCACGTACTCGGGCGGGACCCGGGCCAGGCTGTGCAGGATGTGGGCGACGAACGCCGCCCGTCCGGAAGCCACCAGCCGCAGGTCGGCATTCTCGCGCTTCAACCGCCCCAGGGAGGCGGCGAAGCACCCCCGCGCGTCGCCCTCGGCCGGGCTGGCGTAGTGGCCCGGCAGCACCAGGGTCTCCTCCGGCAGCGCGAGCAGCCGGCGCAGGGAGTCGTGGTGCAAAGGCGTCCAGGCCTCCGCCCGCCCGCCCAGATCCGGGCGCGACACCGACGCGATGAAGATGCTGTCGCCGCTGAACAGGTAGCGGCCCTCCAGGACCACGGCGCTGTTCCCCAGCGTATGCCCCGGGATGTGCAGCACGCGGGCGGTGGCACGCCCCACGCGCAGCTCCTGATCGTCGCGCAGGTATTCGAAGGCCACCCGCCCCGGCACCACGTCGAACGGGTGGATGCCGTCGTAGGGGTGCAGGAGGTAGGGCGCGCCGGCCGCACGCGCCAGGGCGGGGCCGCCGCTGATGTGGTCGGCGTGCGCGTGGGTGTCGAGCACCGCCTCGATTCTCAGGCCCCGCTCGCGCGCCAGCTCCAGGTAGCGCTCCACGTGCCGGAGCGGGTCGATGACCAGCGCGCGGCCGGCGCTCGCCACCAGGTAGCTCAGGCAGCCGCGGGCCGGACGGCTCACCTGGTAGACGGCGAGATCGGCCGACTCCACCACCGCGAGCGCGCCGTAGTGTTCGGCCCACGCCGCCATGCCGCCCGCCAGGTTCACGGCGTCGTAGCCCAGCTCGCGCAGCCCCAGGGCCACCAGGTCCGAGGTGCCGCCCTTGGCGCACACCGCCAGCACCGTGCGGTCGCGCGGCAGCGCCCCGCCCAGCCCCCGGCCGAAGAACTCGCGCACCGAGTCCACGACCTCGTCCTTGCCGCCCTGCTCGAGGATCTCGAAGTAGGGGACGTTCAAGGTGGGGACCGGCTCACGGCCCTCCACCTTCCAGGCCTCGAACTCGTCGCGGTTGCGCACGTCGAGCACGAAGAGGCGCTGCGGCCGCCGCAGCTGCCCGGCGACCTCGGCGGCCGACCATTCGACGACCGGCGCCCGCGGATCAGCCATGGGTCAGTTCCCCCCGCGCGGGGGCGCGGCGCCCTCGCCGCCGTGCGACTGCCGCTCGATCAGCTCGCGCAGCCGCCGCCCGCGCTCGAGCACGCTGTCCATCTCCAGCATGGCCAACTTCTCCTGGGCGTCCAGCGTCAGGAAGGTGCACAGGGTGTTCACCACGCGCTCGTAGCCCACCTGCGGGTCGAGCGGCTTGCCCTCGGGGGGGACCAGCGCCTTCTCCCCCGCCAGCCTGCGGTAGGCCTCGAGCAGGGCGTGGCACTCGCTCTGGACCAGGGGATCGTCCTCGCTCATGGGCGCCTGCGGCGTCAGGCTCACGCGGGCCGTCCGGTAGGGGAACTCACGGTCCAGACGACCGATGCGCACGCGGGACACCCCGCGCAGCTTGAGATTGTAGCAGTCGTTGTAGAGCCACTCGACCTCCTCGAAGCGACCCAGGCACCCCAGCGGATAGTACTCGGGGTTGCCGTAGTAATCCCGCTCCCAACCGGGCCGCAGCAGGGCCATCACGACCATGCGCTCGCCGGACAGGGCATCGCGCACCATGGTGCGGTAGCGCAGCTCGAAGATGTGCAGCGGCAGCAGGACCCCGGGAAACAGCACCGCATTCGGGAGGGGGAACACGGGCACCGGTCGCTGGGGAGCGAACTCCACGGTGGCCCTCCAGGGAAAGGGTGCCCGCCGGCGGCGCGCGTCGGGCCCCGCGCGCCCCGGCGCGCGGTCTTCAGTCTTCGCGGACGAACTCGAGGACTTCCTGGATGTGGCCGTCCACCTTGACCCTCGGGTAGATCTCCGCGATGCGACCCGTCTTGTCAATGATGAAGGTCGTGCGCTCGATCCCCATGGACTTCTTGCCGTAGAGGTTCTTCTGCTTGTAGACCCCGTAGAGCTTCGAGACCGCCGCGTCCTCGTCGGAGAGCAGCGGGAAGGGCAGCTGATGCTTCCCGGCGAAGCTCTGGTGGGACTCCAGGCTGTCCGTGGAGACGCCCAGGATGACGGTGTTGTTCTTCTCGAACTCGGCGTTCAGATCCCGGAAGCCGCACGCCTCTCGCGTGCACCCGGGAGTCTCGTCCTTGGGGTAGAAGTAGAGGACCACGGTCTTCTTCCCCTTGAACTGCCTGAGCGAGAGCTTCTCGCCGGTCGTGGATGGGAGCGAGAAGTCGGGCGCCGGCTTGCCGACGTTGGGCAGCAGACTGATGGCCATCAAGTTCTCCCGAAAGCGGCGCCGGGCCCCCGCGGGGCCCGGACGCGCGGGCCGCCGCGCGGCCGCCCGCATCGCGGAACGCCGCTCCTAGCGGTGGACCGCCTCCATGTCGAGGGCGCGCTGGAGATTCTGCTCCACCACCTTCCAGTCCAGGTTGTTGAAGAACGCCTCGATGTACTTGGCGCGGGCCCGCCCGTAGTCGATCCAGTAGGCGTGCTCGTAGACGTCCAGCGCCAGGATCGGCGTGGCATTCCAGAGCGGGAACGTGTTCTGCGCGTCCCCGACCACCGTGGTGAGGACGTTCCAGTCGTGGTCGTAGGCGAGCCACGCCCAGCCGCGGGCGGCCAGGCCCGAGGCCTTGAAGTCGCCCAGCCACGACTCGTAGGAGGGGAAGTCCCGCTTGATCAGCTCCATGGTCTTGGCGGCGGGCATGCCTCCCTTCCCGCCCAGGTGGCCGAAGTAGATCTCGTGGTTCTTGACGCCGCCGTAGGCGAAGGAGAGGTCCACGCGCAGGGCGCGCAGCTCGCTGTAGATCTGGTTGGCGGCCCCGCGGTCCGCGGTGTCGAGCTTCTTCTGGATCTCGTTGGTCTTGGCGACGTAGCCCTTGTAGAGCTCGTAGTGCTCCTCCATGGTGCGCAGGCTGATGCCGTTGAGCTCGCGGATGCTGGCGAACTTCTTGGGTTCGAGGTCCTTCCAGGCCATGGCGTACCTCCGGGTCACGGGCTGTGGGGCGCCCGGGAATGCTCGGGTAGGGCGCAACGCGGCCTACTCTAGTCAACGCCGCCGCGAGCGTCAATGCCCCGCCGTCCGCTCCGCGAGGCCGGCGGTTCGGGCCGCGCTGTGGCGGGAAGCCCGTTCGCGGCCGCTCGCGCCGGGTCCGGGCGAGCGCCGTTCAGCGCCGACGGGCCGGCGGCTCGCGCAGCCCGATCACCGGGCCCGTGAGGCCTCGCCGGACCGAATCCAGCAGAGCCCGCACCATGGGCAGGCTCACGTCGCAGTCGGGGTCGTAGTTGCGGCAGCCGGCCAGGGTGTAGCCGCAGTCGCAGGTACAGCGCTCGGCGTTGGCGAAGCGGAGAAACACCTCGCGGCGCGCGGGCGACAGGGCCGCAAGGTCCACGCCGGGAACCTCGTCCACCCAGCGCGCCTTCTCGGTGCGCTCGCCCTCCGCCCCGGCGGCCTCCAGCGCGCGGCGGATGACGGCGTCGCTCATCGGGTCCTCGGCCACGGGAGGCGCGGGCCGGGGCCGGCGGGCCAGCTCCCAATGCCAGGCCGCCGCACCGATGCCGACGCCGAGCACGGCCAGGACGAGGGGGGGAAGCCAGCGCCGGGGGGCCGCCGGCCGGAGCGGATTGGGTTCGTCGTTCATCGCGGTGAGCAGGTGCCTTCGGGCGCCCTTCCCCGGCTGCGCCCCAATGGATGCGCGCGCCGCCGCGCCCGTCTCCATCTTCTCGCGTTTGCCCGTCCGCGCGGAGCAAAGTCTTGGACAAGCCCGCGGGGCCGGCGCTCTCACCGCGCCGCCCCCCGGTCGGTTGACCGGGCGTAGCCCAGTCCGTACCATGCCGCGCAGTGCGTTAGGGCCTACACGCGGGAGCCGGTCATGGCCTGGATCCGCTCCACCCCCGAGGGCCAGGAAGGCCCCGACCTCAAGCCGGTCTACGATTACGTCCGCTCGGTGGCGGCTTCCGGGCGGGTGGCGAACGTGCTTCAGGTCCAGTCACTCCATCCCCGGGCGCTCGAGCTGCAGTATCGCTACTACCGCGAGCTGATGTTCGGACCGTCGCCGCTTTCGCGCGCCCAGCGCGAGATGATCGCGGTGGCGGTGTCGGCCACCAACGGCTGCCACTATTGAGTGGCGCACCACGGGGAGGCTCTCCGTGCCGAGCTCAAGGACGATGCCCTGGCTCGCCAGGTGGCCCGGGACTACCGGGAGGCCAATCTGGCCGCGGCCGACCGCGCGCTGCTCGACTACGGGGTGGCGCTCACCTGCGAGCCCGACGAGCGCACGGCCCAGGAGGTCGAGCGCCTGCGCGAGTACGGCTTCGAGGACGAGGCGATCCTGCACGCCACCGAGGTCGCCGCCTACTTCAACCTGGTGAACCGGCTGGCGTTGAGCCTGGGGGTGGACCTGGAGGCGGGGCACCCGCAATGGTGAGCCCGCTTCCTCCGGCCCCGACCTCGCGGTAGAGCGCCTCGAGGGCCTCCACGTGCCTCGGCGGGGACAACCGCGGCGCCAGCTCGGCCCGGCCGCGCTCGCCCCACGAGGCCGCGGCCGGATCGGCCAGCGCGCGCCGGGCGGCGGCCGCCAGCGCGGGGCCATCGCCCGGAGGCACCAGCAGTCCGTCGCGCTCGTGCTCCACCAGCTCGGGCAGCGCGCCGATGGCGCTGGCCACCACCGGGCGCGCGGCCAGCAACGCCTCGGCCACCCCGTAGCCGAAGTGCTCGTAGAACAGCGACGGCGCCAGCAGGACCCGTGCGTGCACCAGCCACGAGGCGCGCGGGGCCTCGTCCACGTATCCGAGCACGCGCAGGTTCGGCGCCGAGCGGGATTCCTCGAGGAGCCAGCCGTGCAGGGGCCCTTCGCCCGCGACCACGAGCGGCACCGGCGCGATGGCGCGCGCCACGGCCGGCAACAGCCGCACGCCCTTCTCTTCGGAGAGGCGTCCCAGGAAGAGCGCGTAGCGCTCGGGCCCCGGCGGCGGACCGGCCACCGCGAGTGGCTCCACGCCGTGCGGGACGACCTGGAGCTGTTCCGCCGCGATGCCGAAGGACCGGGCCATCCGCTCCACGAATGCCGACGGTGCCACGAAGCGGGCGATGCCGCGGTAGGCGTCGGTCCACTTGTGGACGTAGGCTTCGAGCGTCCCCACCGCGCTCTTGGCCCGCGAGCCCTGCACGCACGCGGTGAGCAGCGCCTGGACGTGTCGTCCGCCCCGGCAGCGCTCGCAGACCGCACCGTGGGCGAACAGGATGCGGTTCGTGCAGTAGCGCTTGAAGTCGTGGAGGGTCATCACCACCGGCACGCGGGCCCGCTCGCAGGCGCGCAGCCAGGACATGGTGAGGTAGCGGCTGGGGGCATGCGCGTGCACGACGTCGGGTCCGAACTCGCCGACGAGGCGCTCCATCGCCGCACGCGCCGGGCGCGAGTAGATGGCGCGCGGCAGGTGCGCGAGCTGCCGCAGCAGCGGAGCGCCCTCGCCCAGGTCGGCGGCAGGCGCGAAATGCCGGTCCTCCCCACAGGGAAGGTTGCGCGGATGGCGGGTGGCGAAGTGGGCCACCTGGTGGCCGCGGGCCTGCAGCCAGCGCGACTCGTCCAGGTAGGTGCGCTCCACCCCGCCGCGCAGGTAGTGGAAGGCGTTGACGAGGAGGATGCGCAACGGGTCTCCCGGGAGCCGCGGCCCGAGGGGCTCCTCACCCGCGCGGCCGCGCCTGCTCCCCCGCCCCGACCGGCAGCGCGAACTCCATCAGCGCCGCCCCCACCCCGGGCGCGCGCTCGTAGGCGAGCAGCGTGCCCGGCACGTCCGCACCCAGGAATCCGCGCAGCAGCGCCAGGTGCCGCAGGCCCGCCTCCGGCTTGGCGCGCTCGCGCAGCTCGGGCTCCACCCCATCCACCGCGTCCCAGTCTCCGCGCTTGAGGGCGTCGAGCAGGCGCTCGTCGAGCTCGACGCACTCGGGCACCTCGCGACCCAGGCTCCACGAATGGAGGTCGTGGGCGAAGGCACCGCTCACCAGCAAGGCGACCCGCTGCGCCCGCCCGCGCAGCGTCTCGGCCAGCACCGCCCCCCAGCGGCGGCACTCGGCCTCGGGCCGCACCGACATCGAGATCGGCACCACGGGCGTCGCGGGCCTGGGGAAGAGGAAGTGCATGGGCACCGTGACCGCGTGGTCCACGCCGCGCTCGGCCGCGGCTACGCGCAGTCCCGCGCGCTGCCCGGCCTCCACCAGCGCGCGGGCCAGGCCGGGATGCCCGGGACAATCGTAGCGCACCTCCACCCCGAAGCCGCCGTAGTCCGTGATGGTGGCGTGGCGCTGCCCCCGGTCCACCAGGAAGGGCCCGGCGGGCTGCCAGTGGGTGGACACCACCGCGACGGCCTCCGGCGCCTGCTCGCGCAGCTTGGCGCCGGCCGCCTCCAGAGCCGCCAGCATCTCGGTACGGTGACGGCGGTGCTCGTCCACCAGCAGCGTGGGGACGTGGGGGACCAGGTAGACTTCGGGGATCAGCATGGGCGGTCGGCGCGACGGCGGCGCCCCTCGAGCCCCTCAGTGGTGCCGCACACGATGCAACGCCTCGCGTCCCCGCGCCGCGGCCCGCTCGTTGCCCGCGCCCACCGCCAGGCCCTTCTCCTGGGCCGCGGCCAGCAGCTCGCCGGGCAGGGGGAACATGACGCGCTCCTCGACCAGGCGGAACTCCTGCAGCCGAAAACGGCCCAGCGACTGCACGCGCACCACCACCTCGCGCACCACGCTCTCGGGCGCCGAAGCACCGGCGGTGACCCCCACGTGGGCGTCGCCCTCCAGCCACGCGGGCCGCACCTCGGCGGCCTCCTCGATGAGGAAGGCGCGCGCACCCGCCGCGCGGGCGACCTCGACCAGGCGGTTCGAGTTGGAGGAGGTCGGCGCGCCCACCACCAGGATCAACCCGCAGCGCCGCGCCAGCTCCTTCACCGCGTCCTGGCGGTTCTGCGTGGCGTAGCAGATGTCGTCCTTGGCCGGCTCCCGCATGCCGGGGAAGCGGCGGCGCAGCACCTCGATCACCGCCCGGGTGTCGTCCACGCTCAGCGTGGTCTGCGTGATGCACGCCACGCGGGCGCGATCGGGGACGCCCACGCGCTCCGCCTCCTCGGGGGTGCTCACCAGCACGATGCGGTCGGGCGCCTCGCCCATGGTGCCTTCGACCTCGACGTGCCCGGGGTGGCCGACGAGGATGATGGTGTAGCCCTCGCGGGCGAAGCGCAGGGCTTCCAGGTGCACCTTGGTGACCAGCGGGCAGGTGGCGTCCAGGGCACGCAGGCCGCGCTCGCGGGCCTCCTGGCGCACCGCGGGCGAGACGCCGTGCGCCGAGAAGACGATCACGCCGCCGCGCGGCACGCCCTCGAGCGTGTCCACGAACACGGCGCCGCGCCGGCGCAGGCCGTCCACGACGTGGCGGTTGTGGACGATCTCGTGGCGCACGTAGACCGGAGCGCCGTAGACCTCGAGCGCCATCTCCACGATGTCGATGGCGCGGTCCACGCCGGCACAGAAGCCGCGCGGCGCGGCCAGGTAGAGGGTGCGGGCAGGCTGGGACACTCGGCGGGCTCCGGGCTCAAAGAGCGAAGGCGGCCGCGGGTGCGGCCGCCCTGGCAATGTACCCCAGCGGCGCGCGAAGGCGCAACCGCGGGAAGCCCTGGTGCGGGAAGCCCTGCGGCGGAACCCGATCCCCGCCTACTCGCGGTAGACCGCCTTCAGCGCCCCCCAGCTCGAGCGGCGGACGGGAACGGGAGCCGTCCCGAACTTGAGCACCCGGCTGAGCCGCTGATCCACCACGTAGAGGTTGCCGGCCGGGTCGGCCGCGACGCCCACCGGCGCCAGGAACTGTCCCTCCCCCGACCCCGCCGTGCCCCACATCCCGAGGAAGTCCCCGGCGTCCGAGAACATCTGGATCCGGCTGTTCCTCGAGTCGGCCACGTAGACGGTGCCCGTCGCGTCCACCGCCATCCCCTGCGCGAAGTCGAACTGGCCGGGCCCGGCACCGGAGCCACCCCACGCGCCGAGGAGCTCTCCCGTGCCGTTGAACCTCTCGATGCTGAAGGCCTCCGCTCCCGCCGTGCCGATCACCTTCGTGACGATCACCGCCGCGCTGACGTCCACCACCACCCCGAGCGGGCCACACAGCACTCCCCCCAACGACCCCGTCACGTCCCACTTGCGGATGAAGCCGCCGTACCAGCTGAACTTCTGCACGCGTCCGTTGTGGTTGTCCGCCACGTAGACGTTTCCGATGGGGTCGGTGGCGATGCCCCACGGAGTGTCGAACTGACCGATGGCGGAACCTCGGGAGCCCCATTCCTGCAGCAGCACGCCGGTGTTGGTGAACTTCACCACCCGGTGGTTGTTGACGTCCACCGCGTAGACGTCCGTCATGATGTCCACCGCCACGGCTCGGGGCACGAACCCCTTCCCGATGCCCAGGGCGGGAGCCCCCCACTGGGCGAGGAACTCGCCGGAGCCCGAGAACTTCTGGATGCGATAGTTCCCGTAGTCCGCGACGTAGACGTGCCCGAACCCGTCCACGGCGATCCCGGTGGGGGCGCCGAACTGGCCGGGAGCGGAGCCCGGGGAGCCCCACTGGAGCAGGAACGAAGGGGGCACGGCGCCGCGCGCGGGCGGCGCGAGGGCGATCAGACCGCAAACGACGAGGTACGATTTGCGCGGAAGCACGTTTCCCTCCCCGTGGGTGGAGCACACGTCTGCCGCAATCACCGACCCGTCCCGCCGGGAGACTACCGCACCCGACCCCGGCCGTCACCGGGAGCTTCTGCCCCCGCCACGCGCTACCTCATGCGCAGGACCCGGTGGGAGAACTCGCGCCCCTCCGCCGAGAGTCGCACCAGGTAGATGCCGGACGCCACGGGCAAGCCGCCGTCGTCGCGTCCGTCCCAGGTCAGCGCCCGCTCCCCGGCCGCCTCGTGCCCCTCGAGCAGCCGCCGCACCCGGCGTCCCTGGACGTCGTAGATCGCGAGCGCGACCTGGCCCGCCCTCGTCAGGCCGAAGCGCACCGAGAGCTCCTCGGCGAACGGGTTGGGGTAGCTGGCGGCGAGGAAGGCCCGAGCGGGCGCCGGGCCGGCTGTCCTTAAGGCGCCGGGCTGCACCGGCCGGCCGTTGACGTCCCGCAGCTGCACCCGCCGCAGTGCGATGCCCGGCGCGCCGGCCGCCTTCACGCGGAAGCGGACCTGCGCCGCCTCGCCCCTTCCGGCGAGGCCCAGGCCGCGGCCCAGGAGTGCCAAGTCCACCGCGCCGGGCCTGGGCGCAAGCAGCAGCGTCCGCGCCTCCTGCCGGCCCAGCAGCTCGCCGCCCTCGGCGCCCAGAGGTTCCACGCGGGCCGGGTCGTAGGCCAGCTCCACGCTGGCCGCCTGGAGGTCGCCCGCCGCGGAGAGCACGACGCTCGCGACGAAGCTCCCGCCCACCGCCGCGGGCGGCTCGGGCACGACGACCTCCACGTCGTTCCTCTCCGCGGGGACGGGCCGGTCCGCCTCGGCCGCCAGGCCGGCGCCGGGGTCGAAGTTGATGGCGAAGAGCACCAGCTCCTCGAAATTGAGGACGCCGTCGGGAGCCGGACGCGAGTCCACGAGAAAGTCGGTGGTGGGCCCCACGTCCACGCAGGCGAGCGGGTCGCTGGCGATCACCAGCTCCCCGTAGTGGGCGCCCAGCAGGCTCAGGTCGAGCCCGCTCACGCGGTTGTCGCCGGCGCAGGCCGTCGCCCCGTCGCTCACGTCGCCCAGCAGGTAGTCGAGCGTGCCGGAGGTGCGGTTGGAGACCGCGGAGACGTGGCCGCACGGGTCCTCCGTGAAGATCACGTAGTACCAGAAGTCACGCGCGGGCGGCTGGTCGTAGTCCCCGGGCGCGGTCACGGCGGTGAGCGTCCAGCCGTCCGCCTCCGCCGCCGGCGGGCTGGGCGGCGTGGCCGGCTCGGCGCCCGCACGGTAGAGCGGGTAGTCACCGAACCCCTTGCGGTAGACCTTCGCCACCGCCCCGTTCTCCTGGCCGCTCCAGGTGATCTGGATGCGCGTCGTGGCCCCGGGCCCGTTGCCGCTGCGCACCGGCTGGGCCTGCAGGTCCCCGATCGCGGGCGGCGGCGCCTTCTGCGGGCAGGGCTGGCAGCCGATCTGCACGGCCTCGAGCGCCGGGGTGCGCGCGGGGTCGCCGGTGGCGAGCGTGGCGCGATACTGGAGGTAGCGCGACGCGCCGGAGAGCGGCGCGCCCGGGGCCGGGATCGGGGCGAACGCGGTCCAGGAACCGTCCGGAACCGGCGTGTCGCCGTGGCGCGCCTCGAGCCCCACGCCGGTGCCGGCCGGCGTGTCGGCGCTCCAGCTGGCCGTCCCCCACACGCTGGCCCCGCCGCCGTCGAACACCCGCGAGGTGAAGCTGCCCGGGCTGCCGTAGGGCGTCATGCGCAGCCAGTCCACGGCCAGCGTGGCCCCGCCGGCCGCGGCGTCGCTCGCCAGCGGCCGCATGCTGCCGGGGATCGTCACGGCGTGCGACGAGACCAGGCTGCCGTCCGCCAGGAAGTCCACGCTCGCCGCGTTCCACTCGATCCGGAAACGGTGCGGGACGCCCAGGGTGACCGAGGGAAGCGGGACGTCGTTGGTGGAGCTCCCGTCCCAGGTGCGGGCCTGGAGCCCCGTCCCGGACGCGCCCGTGCTGAAGATCGCCCACGGCGCGTTGGTGAGGTCATCCCCGAACCCCACGTGCTGGAAGGCCACGCCCTGGAAGGTGGCCACGAACTCCAGCGCGCGGCCCGGTGGGTAGGCCGCGTCCGTCCCCGCGCGCGCGCCGTCCACCACGAGGGCGCCTCCGGTGGCGGTCGCCGCGCCGCCCGCCTCCCAGGCGACGCTCGACCAGCCGGACGGCAGGCCGGGCCCGTCGAACTCGGAGCCCTCGGTGGGCGCGAGCATGACCTCGCCGTCCGCCAGCTGGCTCACGTAAGTGCCCGCCAGCGTGCCGGCCGCGAAGTCCGCTCCGGTCTGGTCGGTGAAGCAGATCGGGAACGGCGGGGTGAAGCTGAGCGGCGGGTCGGGCGGCGCGGGGAAGGTGGCGCTGTTGCCCGCGGGATCCCGCGAGGAGACCCGGTAGTAGTAGGTCACGTTGGGCGAGAGCCCCACGAGCGCCAGGCCGTGCGAGGTCACGAACGCCCCGCTCGAAACGGACGAGCCCAGCAGCGCGGGCGCGGTGCCGTAATCCACCCGCGAGTCGGCCGGCTCGTCGGTGAGCCAGGTGATCGAGGCGGCCGTGCCGCCCGGGTCCGGGACCGCGGCCACCGAGGAGATGATGGGCGGGAAGGGGTCCCCCGCCGAGGTGCAGGCGATGGACACGCTCTGCAGCGCCGGAGTGGAGCCCGGGGCCGACGAGGAGAGCGCGGCGCGGTACTGGATGAAGCGCGACGTGGTGCCGATCGTGGCTCCCGACGACGGCACCGGAACGAAGCCGGTCCAGCTGCCGTCGGGGACGGCGGTGTTGCCGGTGCGCGCGCTCAGCCCGATCGCGGTGCCGGCGGGCAGGTCGGCGGTCCAACCCAGCTGACCCCAGTCGGAGTAGCCGGCCGCGCCCAGCACGCGCGAGGTGAAGGTGCCGGCCGATGCGTAGGGCGTCATGCGCATCCAGTCCACCGCGAGCGTGCCGGCGCCGGCGGTCACGTCGCTCGCCAGCGGCCGCATGCTGCCGGCGATGAGGCTCGCGTGCGTGGCGACCATCGTGCCGTCCACCCAGTAGGTGACGGCCGCGGTGCCGTTCGGCCAGTCGACGCGGAAGCGGTGCGGCGTGCCGATCAGCCCCGAGGAGAGGGCCGTTTCCACCTCGGCCGATCCGTCGTGGCTGCGCACGAACAGGCCCGTCCCGTCCTTGGTGCTCACGATGGCCCAGGGCGGGCTTTCGAACGTGTCGCCGAACCCCGCGTGCTGCCCGGCCTGGCCCCCGAACGTGGCCACGAACTCCAGCGTCCGCCCGGGGCCGAAGGACGCGGAGGGTCCCGCCCGGGCCCCGTCCAGGGTGAGGAGCCCGCCGGACACCGCCGCGCTTCCGGCCGGCTCCCAGAGAGTGCTGGTCCACCCCGCCGGCAGCGCGGCGCCCGAGAACTCCGCGCCCGCCGCCGGAGCCAGGATGACCTCGCCGTCGGCGGTCTCGGAGACCGCCGCGCCGGCGTCGAGGGTCCCGGCCGTGAAGTCCGCGGTGGTGCGGTCGGCGAAGCAGACGGCCGGCATGGTGAAGCTCAGCGGCGCCGCGGGCGGCGCCGGGAAGGTGGCGGCGTTCCCGGTCACGTCCGCGGACGTCACGCGGTAGTAGTAGGTGACGCCCGAGGCGAGGCCGGTGAGCGTGAGGGCGTGCGCGGTGACCAGCGCCGGCGACGAAGCCCTGGGCATGAGCGCGTCGGGGTCGGTGCCCACGTCCACGCGCGAGGTGGCCGGCTCGTTCGTGGTCCAGGTCACCGCCGCCGTGCCCTCCACGTTGGGCGCGGCCGAGACCGCCGAGATCACGGGCGGGGTGGTGTCCACCTGGTAGGTGGCCACGTAGTTGCCCGCGTCGCCGTTGAAGACCGCGTACGAGACGCCCTTGATGGCGTCGGTCGTGTAGCTCACCGCGTTCCCGTTGCGCGTGAGCGAGAGCAGCGGGCCGGTCGCCGCCACGGCCGGCACCATGGCCTTCAGGTTGCGCGCGCCGCTTCCCACCGTGAGCGCGAAGCTGAGCGTGCTGCCCGTCCAGTTCAGGGCGCCGAAGCTGGAGGCGTTGCGACCGTCCAGCCAGTCCAGCATCTGGCGGGCAGAGACCACCGGCACGCCGCGGGCGACGGCGGACTGGATGATCTGGTCGGCCGTCGTGGAGGCGCCGAGGTCAACGTGCATGTTGGCGCAGAAGGCGCCGTAATACCCCTCCGGCCCCAGCGCCTTGTCGAGGAGCGCGTCGGCGGTGGCCGGGTAGCTCTGGCCCGACTCGTCGGTCATCTGGGTGGCCACCTGGTAGACGTCGATCATGCGGCCGTCCAGATCGGCGAAGCGCATCGGCATGCCGGAACCCGTGAACATCCCCGGACGGTTCTGCACCCAGGTCGGCGGCCAGTAGTAGTAGCCGGTGTCCAGCCGGATGCCGTGCGCGACCTCGGTGTTCGGGGCCGTGGCCCAGTCGCTCCAGGCCAGGCAATGGGTGCGGTTGCTCGAGGAGGGCGGCAGGCTGGGGAAGGCGAAGGCCAGCTGGCCGAGCTGCGCGCTGAAGGTGGACTCCAGCGAGGCCGGCGTCCAGTTGGCGCAGGTGGTGTTCAGGTGCAGGCCGATCTCGAAGCGCAGCGAGTGGTAGATGCCGAGCTGGCTGTCGGGGATGGGTTCGTTGGGATAGATGTAGGAGGTGGCGCGGATGCAGTCCCATTCGTCGGCCAGGCAGCCTGGCGGGCTCAGGCTCCGGTAGCGGTCCAGGGCCGCCTCCGTCCCCCCGTTGCCGTGATCGTCGCCGGTCATGACCACCACGGCCTTCTTGCCCTTGGGGAAGTACCACAGCCGCGGCAGCGGCTTGCGGTCGAGGCACATGGACAGGATCATGTTGGCGAGCAGGCGCTGCTGCTCGTCGGCCTGCGGGATGGCGACCTTGTTGAGGTCCACCCAGTCCGGCTGCGGGTCGAAGAACGACGCGCCGTAGAAGAGGTCGTTGGGGCGCATGGGCGCGAGCCCGTCGCGCTCCTGGCCGGCCCAGGCCGGGTTCCCCTGCCGGGTGTAGACCACCGAGCGCGCGAGGTCGTAGGCGAAGGCCGCCGCCTGCCCGCCGTTGGGGCCCACGGCCCGCAGCGTCACGGCCGGGTGGGTGGTGGCCGTGCCGGCATTGGAGTAGAGCGTGGCCAGCGCCATGGCGCCGTTGAGGTCGTAGAAGTCCGCGGTGCCGTGGAACTGCATGGTCTGCCCCTCGAGACCCACACCCGGCCCCGAGACGGTGTTGAACTGCAGGTAGGCGTTGGCGAGCGTGCCCGCCGGGCCGGTCACGCCGAGCAGGCCCGCCAGCTGCGGATCGGGACGCATCGCGATCAGGTTGCCCCCGTTGGTCACCCAGTCGGAGAGCATCGTGACCTGGGCCGAGGTGAGCGCCGCCTCGCCCAGGATCGCCACGTCGTAGGTCGCGAGCAGGGCCGGCGTGAGGTTCGGGAGGTCCACGAGGGCGAAGGCGTTGAGCCCCTCCGCGCGCAGGATCTCGGCGAAGTAGCGGGTGAAGCGGTTGGACGGGTTCGACACCACCAGGATGGGACCGCCCGGCCCCTGGTCGGGCGGCGGCGCCGGCACCACGTTCACCGTGAGACCTGCGCCGGGGCTTTCCAGGTTCCCGCTGTCGTCAACCGCCCGCGTCTTGAGCGTGATGGGGCCCAGCGCGCTGGGCGTCCAGCTGTAGCTCCAGCTGGCCAGGCCGCTGGCCAGGCGCCAGGTGAGGCCCCCGTCGGTCGAGATCTCGACGCCGCCCACCGCGCCGCCGCCGGCGTCCGCCGCGGTCCCGGTGATGGTCACCGGGACCGCGATCTGCAGCTGACCCCCGGGCGCGGGGGAGGTGATGGCCGACGCGGGAGGCGTGATGTCGGTGGAGGCGGTGGCCGGCACCAGCCCGGGCTGCAGGGTCTCGGGCTGCACGCCCATGTCGGCGAACAGGTTCACGGTGGCCTGCTGGAGGGCCGTGCTGGGGATGGTCAGCCCGCGGTCGTGGAAGCCGTCGAGCCCCCACGACCACTGCAACGTGCCGGAGGCGAAGACCAGGGCCCCGCTCGCCGCCCGGTAGAGCGTGGCGCTGTGGGTCGCGGTGGCCGGGGCGTAGTCGGAGCCGAAGTCCTTCAGGTGCTCCGGCACCGAGACGGTGGTGCGGGAGAGCTTGACGAGCCCCGCGGGGCGCGCGTTGTTGTCGAGCGCCTCGTCCCATTCGTAGCCGATCACGTTGGTGCCGAGCGTGGCCTGCCCGCCCGGCGGCAGGCTGGCCACCGAGGTGTTCCGCCAGAAGCGCAGGGCCGAGAAGTCCGCGGGCACGGTGAGCTGATAGGTGCAGCAGTTGACCGTGAAGATGGTGCCGGTCAGGGAGTTCTCCGGCCGGCCGCCGTCATCCGGGGGGCTGAAGCGCGGGTCCCGCCAGGTGCCGGTCCACACGTTGGGCAGCGGGTCGAACTGCCGGTTCTCGTGGGTCTCCTTGTAGCAGACCAGCGTGCGATAGGGGTCGGCGGGGCCCTGGACCGCGGGCTCCCAGCGCGTCTTCCAGAACACCTCGTTGCTGCTGAAGAAGGCGAGGTGGACCCCGGCGGCGCGGGCCGCCTCCACCGCCGCGCGCTGCTCGCCCGACCAGTACTCGTCGTGGCCCACCGAGAGGAAGACCCGGTGTTCCAGGATCTCGGCCCCCCGCCGCGCGGCATCCACGTTGGTGAAGTAGCTCACGTCGTAGCCGTTCGACTCGAGCCAGCGCACCATGGGGTACTCGGCGTTGAACACCCAGTCCTCGGGAGTGAAGGCGCGCGTGACGAAAGGGCGGTTGTAGCTCACCTTGAAGGCGCGGCCGATCGGGCTGCCGACGTAGAAGCTGTTCCCGCCGTAACGGTTGTAGGCCTGCCAGGTGGCGTCGGAAGTCTGGAACAGGAGATCGGAGCTGCCGTCGTCGTCCCGCACCACGAAGAACACGTGGCTGGCGCCGGAGATGGCATCCTCGCGCACCAGCCGGGCGAAGTAGATCCCGGAGGTGGCGCTGGCGGGCACGTCCCAGGAGGCCGACACCGCCCAGGCCCCGCAGTCCACCAGGCCGGTGGTGTCCTGGGGGCAGTCGGGCTGGACCTGGGGCAGCGGGGCCGATGGCTGCACGGTGGCGACCTTCCGCGCCCCCATACCGCCGTAGTAGCCCATCCGGTAGATGTCCAGGCGGTAGTCGGTCGCGTCGGTCTTGACCTTGAAGAAGACCGTCTCGCCCCGATTGACGCTGATGTCGGTCGTGTAGCCCTGGATCGTGAGGCTGCCGGCCCCCACGACCTCCCACTCGCTCGAGGGGTTCCCGGGCAGCTGGTTCTCCAGCACGATCTCGTTGGCGGCGAACGCGGGTGCCAGCCACGCGGGCCATGCGGCCGCCGCGGCGGCGAGCGCCAGCGCGGCCCCGGGACATGCCCTTGATCGGCGTCCAGACATCGGGGAGTCCGTCACGACCAACCTCCTTAAGACAGCCGTCTCCGGTCCCTGTGGCGCTCCGGATCAAGGGGGTTGACCGGGGTGGCCAGGTCCCTACCCGCGTTGCCTTGGGCCCCATCCTCCCCGCGTCGTGCACCCCGGCGCATCCGGGGACCCGGCGGGCCCGGGGTAGGGACGGGCCGCATCAGTCGTGCGAGGCAGTCGAGTCATCCGCGAGCCCGCCTGGGGGCGGGCGGCCGGCAGGGATCGAGGGAGAGATGCAGCTGGTGCGCGGCAGCCGATGCGGAGGGCGGGAGGGACGCCTGCCGTGCGGCGGTGAGGTCGCGGGTCGCGGGAGCAGGTTCAAACGGCCACTCGCAGGGCGTACCCCGGTTGGCGCCAGCCGCGACGTCCGGCACCCATTCCCCGCGGCCGGCGGGTGGATCGCTCACCGCCCGACGCCCCGCCCGGATCCAGGCAACCGAGCGCCGCGGCGGCGTGCGGCCCCGCCGCTCCGTCGGGCCGGTGGAGCGCCCGGCACGCGCGGAGGAGCCACAGTTGTCTCTACAGGGTCGCGCTGCCGGCTCGCGGGCCGGCGCTGGTCGCGGCCGGGTACAGCTGGGGGATGGCGCGCCCGCCCCGGTCCGCGGGGCGGACGACACCTTGGAAAAAATACGGCCCCGAACCGTCGGGGTCAAGGGCGAAGGGCCACGGGGCGTTTCGCATGCGATGCTGCGGCCCGGCGGCCCCCGCCCGACGACCGCCCCGGCGATTCCCCGGCGGCCGCGTCGTGCTGGACCGCTACCGCGATTCCCGGGGTCCGCGATCCTGGCCGCTGTCCGGCTCCGCTTCGTGCCAGGGCGGGCCGTCATAGAGCCCGCGCAGCGAGTCGGGACCGTTCTGCTGCATGGTGAGCACCAGCCGGCGCACGCGCTCCTGATCGGCCGGGCGCCCGCGGAAGAGGTCGTAGGCCAGCTTGAACTCCTCCGCGGCGGCGCGCGGTCGCCCGTCGTCATGGAGCGCCATCCCCAGGATCAGGTGGGTCTCGCCGTCGCGCGGGAGTCGGCGCACCCCTTGCCGCGCCAGCTCGGTGGCCAGGTCCCGCCGGCCCAGGTCGGCGAGCAGGCGCACCGCCGCCAGCCGCGCCACCGCGTCCTCCGGACGGTGACGCAGCCAGGCACGGTAGACCTCGACCGCCTCGACCTTCCGCCCGCGCTCCACCAGCAGCTGGGTCTGGGCCTGGTAGGCCAGGCCGAAGGACGAATCCAGCGCCGCCGCGTGGCGGTACGAGGCCAGCGCGCTGTCGGCGAGGCCTGCGCGCCGCTGCAGATTGCCCAGGTTCACCCAGCTCGCGGGGTCGCGCGGGTCCCCGGCGATCGCACGCCGCAGCTCGCGCTCGGCCTCGCCGGGACGGTTCTGCGC